>CAXSEW010000132.1:0-8962 GCA_964236185.1 uncultured Nakamurella sp.
GCGGTGCGGATCAGCCGGGAGGTGTCGTCGGGACGGAGAACGGGCCAGCCGGGAAGTGGGTTGAGCGAACCGTGCAGACGCGCCGACGGTGGCACGCCGACGGTGAGGTGGAGGTCCGATCCGCCCATGCCGACCGTCTCGCGCAACATCTGGTCCAGCGAGCTGGCCGCCTGCAGAGATGCAGCGAGGGGCTGCACTGTCAATGGCACATTCATTTCAAGTCCGTCCGCGGGAGGTGCAGGGGTCGTCGACGAGCCGCGCCCACTCAGACGGTGACCCGGAGGACTTCATCCAGCGTGGTGTCGCCGCGGGCGACTTTCCGCAGGCCGTCGTCCCGCAGTGTCACCATTCCGGAGGCGATGGCCACCTTCCTGATTTCGCTGGCCGGCGAGCGGTCCATCGCCATCCGCTCGATCTCCTCGTCGATGGGCATCACCTCGGTGACCGCCATCCGACCGCGGAAACCCGTCTGGCTGCAGTTGCGACACCCGACCGGGCGCCAGAGCGTCTCCGGTGGTTCCAGGAGCTGGCTGGGCCAGTGCGTGGGTGACCGCTCGGCGTCGGTGGCCGGAAACGGTGCCTTGCACCAGGTGCACAGTCGGCGGGCCAGGCGCTGGGCCAGTACGCAGTCCAGTGCAGAGCCCACCAGGAACGGCTCGATGCCCATCTCGACCAGTCGGGTGACGGCGCTCGGCGCGTCGTTCGTATGCAGTGTCGACAGGACCAGGTGACCGGTGAGTGCGGCCTCGACGGCCAGCTGGGCGGTGGCCCGGTCCCGGATCTCGCCGATCATGATGATGTCGGGATCGGAGCGAAGAATGGCCGGAAGCACCGCAGCGAAATTGAGGCCGGCCTTGTGGTTGACCTGGACCTGATTGATGCCGTCCAGGCGGTATTCGACCGGGTCCTCGACCGTGATGATGTTGACCGACGGCAGGCTGATCTCGGTCAGTGTCGCGTACAGGGTGGTGGATTTCCCCGAGCCGGTCGGGCCGGTGACCAGCACCATTCCGTGGGGTTTGTGGAATGAACCGGAGAAGCGCGAGTAGTTGTCGTCGGTGAAGCCGAGTTTGCGAAGTTCCAGGTCGATGCCGCTGGTGTCCAGTACCCGCAACACAACCTTCTCGCCCCACACCGTCGGCAGCGTGGCGGTACGGAGGTCGACCTTGCGGGCGTTGAGCCGCACGGTGATCCGGCCGTTCTGCGGCAGTCGCCGTTCGGTGATGTCGACATTCGACATGATCTTCAACCGGGAGATCAGGGCCGACTGGACGCCGCTGGGCACCTTGTCGATCTCGTGCATCACACCGTCGATCCGGAAACGCACCCGCATGTCGGTCTCGGTCGGTTCCAGGTGCAGATCCGACGCCCGGCTCTTGATCGCCTGTTCGATGAGGGAGTTGACGTACCGGACCACCGGTCCCTCCTCGCTGACGGAGGCCAGATTCGACACGCTGGCGTCGTCCTCGGCCCGCAGCTCTGCGACCACCGCGCCCAGGTCGCTGTCCTGTCGCTTGAGTCTGTCGATCAGCTTGAGAAGCTCGCTCCGGGCCGCGACCACTGGTCGGATGACCATGCCGGTGGCGGCGCGGACGTCGTCGAGCGCCATGACGTCGTCGGGATCGCTGAGGGCTACAACCAATTCGCCCTTCTGGATCGCGATGCCCAGGACGCGATAGCGGAGCACGATCGGCAGGGGAATCTTCGAAACCGCTGCCGCGTCGAGGGGATAGCCGACGAGGTCCACACTGCTGACGCCGTTCGCGTCGCCGAGTGCCTCGGCCAGGGCGAACTCGGTGACGACGGAATCGTTGATGAGGACGTCACGGATGGACCGACCACTGCGTTCGCTCTCCTGCGCGGCCTGCTCCAGTTCGGCAACGTCGGCACCGCGCTCTGCCAGCGCGTCCAGGAGCGGGCGGTATGACCGATACACGCGTTCCCCCTTCAGTTGCACCTGTTGAGCGTTCCACCGCCCGCGATGTCGGCAGCCCAACCTCGAACCCAGCCGGTTCGGCCGCTGTGGTCACACCGCAACCGTCCAGGAGGCGCCACGGATGGTCAATGCTGCGATGACCCGCAGGTCGACTCTATCCGACGGAATCAGCCGACACATGTAGTCGGTATTGACTTCTCAGCCTACTCGTGCCGTCTTCGCACCATCCGTTAGCTTGAGTGAACTTCTTTCTGTAGTTGTTGGGAGGGAAGCGGAACGGCACCACACCAGGAGAGTGAATACGCCTCGTCGATCGCTTGAACCTGTGACAGAAAGTAGTGAGTATTGTTCTGCACCCAGCCTCGTTCCACGATCGGGTATTCATCGTCTACGTTTCCATCTCTCAATCAGTGGGCCGACAACTCGACGCCCCGGGAGTTATGCTCGCCCGTGTCTGGCGGTCGCCGGTAGCGGTTCTGGCCATCAAACCGGCCAACCACGTCAGTAGACCGCCAGGGGGTGTCATCATGGTGTGTATCGCGGGCGGCATCCCAGTATTTTCCGGTTTCTGGGTGGGCAACATCTGGCCGCCCGGTGTATCAGCGAAGGCAGCGCCCGGTCTGAGAATGCGGCGAACGCGCACGTGCGACACCATGATCTTCGTCGATGGACCACTGGCGGGTGAGGAAGACCGGCTACCCGTCGGTCGCGATGTCCTCCCACCCCCCAATTCTGCGCGGTAGTTTCTCGGCCGAGCGCTGAGGGCGGCACCTATTCGATGCCCTACCAACGTGGCCCGATATCCGAAAGCCAACATGCATGGCAGTACACAGAACGATGGGATTCGCCGCGGAGCGCATGAATTGGACGTGAGTTCTCAGCCCGGACTACTCGGCTCGGCCGGCTCAGCAGCGCGAGGCGATTCGCGGGAAGGCATCGGACCGAAATCGGCTCAGCCGCCGGCTTCAGCCGTCAGGAACTGTATTACCCGGCACTTGAGCACTCTCCCCGGTGCCTGACGCTCCGACTGCCTGACCGGCGGCAATGCGATTGCGTCCAGCTCTCTTCGCCTCATAGAGCCGGTTGTCGGCGAGATCCAGCAGCTCGCTGTGCGCTTCCCCTGATCCGGTGGCACAGCCTCCGCTGACGGTGATCGGGATGCGGCTTGTTGTGGCGATGATGGGCGTCGCGGCCGCGGCGATTCGGACGCGTTCGGCGACCCGCACGGCGCCCGCGACATCTGTGCGTGGCAGGATGAGCAGGAATTCTTCACCGCCCCACCGCCCGGCGATGTCGCCGGCTCGAAGTTGATCGGTCATTCGGCGGGCGAACTCCACGAGTACCAGGTCTCCGGCCGGATGCCCGTACGTGTCATTGACAATTTTGAAATGGTCGATGTCAAATAACACGATTGACAGCTGGTCGCCGTGGCGACGTGCCGTGCTGCTTTCCCGGGCGGTCACGTCGTCGAGGTGCCAGCGATTGTACAGCCCGGTCAAGGAGTCGGTCCGGCTTATCCGGTTCAGTTCGGTATTTCGTTGCCATAATTCATCCTGCAACTGTTTGACGTGGACGGCCGATCCCACTCTGGCCAACAGCTCGGCCGGCTCGAACGGCTTCTTGAGATAGTCGTGGGCGCCACCCCGCAGTCCGGCGACGATGTCGTCCATGCCGGTGCGGCCGGTCAGGAACACCACGGGCGTGTTCTTGAGCTCGGTATCGGCTTTGAGTTCCGCCAGTACCTGATACCCGTCCAGACCCGGCATCTCGACGTCCAACAACACGACGTCCGGTCGGTGCTCGCGGCACTGGGCCAAGGCGCTCGTACCGTCCACGGCTTCGATCACCAGATAGCCCTCTCCCTCCAGCCCGCTCCGCACGACCGCCCTGACCACCAGCGAGTCATCGGCGACGAGGATGGTGGCGGACTTCATAGCCGTGCCGCCAGGGCGCTGGCGCTGGCCACCATGACCAATGGGCCCCAGGCTTCGATCGTTCCGGAGACCAGCTCGTCGTCCTGCCCACGCGGCGCGGGATGGATGTCGACGTCATCGACGCGCCGCAGCCCGGTTACCTGCTCCACCTGCAGGCCGAACGTCTGCTCGTCGGTGCTGATGACCAGGATGTGTGAGCCGCCGGCACCGAGCGGCGAGATGACCGTCAGCGGTGGGTCGCCCGGGATGATTCCGCTGACATCCGGATGTGCTGCCGGGAGGTTGACCATGCCGCTGGAGCGAAGGACGGCTCTGGCCGCATCGACCGGCAGGCAGTACGCCGCTCCCGATGCCTGGAAACACACCATGGTGGTCACAGCCCCATCTCCGCATGCTTGGTGTCGAGCAACCTGATCAATTCGGCGGGAGCGAATCCGCCGATCGCGTAGTGCACCGGCCGCGAATCTGCCCCGACGACGCGGCGCGCGATCGCGAAGGCCCGCCGAGCGGACGCGAGGTCGCCGCACGCCTCGAACGCCAGGCCGAGATGGAGGTGGGCCAGGGCATCGTCAGGCGCCAGGTAGGCCCACTTGCGGAACGCGACCACCGCCGATCGGTGCTCACCGGCATCCAGCGCCAGTCGACCGGCCGCAGCCGCGGCGGATGTTTCAGTCGTCGACGGCGCCCACACCGGCGGCGCCGTCGGCACCGGTGCCGTCGGCACCCGGACCGGCGGGCGGGGCGCCGCCGGCGACGACGGCGCTCTACTGCGACTGCGGTCCGATACCCGTTGCGGGACAGCTGGCGTGACTCTGCGGACGGTCACGACCGGCCGTTCGGAGCGGCTCCCGCTACCAGCCTTCGTCGCTTCCTCGCGCCCCGCTGGGTGGCCGGTGGCACCGCCGGCCCGTGGCCGGTAGTGGTAGCAGTCGCCCGCGTCGACCGTCGAGAAGCGGTCGCTGACCGACCACATGGACTCGGCCGAACCCAGGAACACGGCGGCGGCGGGAACGGCGTCAGCGAGGCGAGCCAGGAAGTCCCGGCTCTGATCGGGGGCGAAATAGATCAGCACGTTGCGGCAGAACACCACCTGGCTGGACCTGGCCCGCTCCGGCAGCGCCTCGACGAGATTGTGCCGGGCTGTCGCCACCCGGGCCCGAAGTCGGGCATTGACCTGTCCGCCCTCCGCGGTCGGCGTCAGGTGGCGTTCGAAGCGTTCGGCCGAGACGCCGGACAGTTCCCTGGTCGTGTAACTGCCGGCCGAGGTCCGAGCCAGTGCCGCCGTGGACAGATCGGTGGCCAGCACCGTGCCGGCGATGGACAGTTCCTCCATCACCATGGCCAGGCTGTAGGCCTCCTGTCCGTTCGCGCAGCCGGCGCTCCAGATGGTCACCGGCGGGGTCAGCCGGGGCAGGATGTCGCGGGCGAGGACCTCGAAATGCCGGGGGTGGCGGAAGAAGCCGCTCTCCTGGACGGTGATCTGGTTCAGCAGGCTCTGCAGCGCATCACCGCGCACGGTCAGCAGATCGACGTAGGCGCCGGCGGTTGCGCCGTGGGCGGCCGCCTCGTCGCGAACGCAACGCCGTAACCGGCCGCGCAGGGCGGTCTGCGGGCGCAGCCCGATCTGCCGACCCAACAGTGCGGCCACCCGGTCGACCGCCATCTCCAGTGCCGGGTCGACCGTCATCCGTGCACCTCCGTGACTGCCCTGCACACCGCGCCGGCCAGCTGGTCGAGGGGAAGCAGGTCGGTGACCGCGCCCAGCCGCTGCGCCGCTCGAGGCATCCCGAAGACGGCGGACGACGCCTCGTCCTGGGCCAGCGTGCGGCCACCCTTCCGGTGGATCTCCAGCAACCCGTGGGCGCCGTCCTCACCCATTCCGGTCATCAGCAGGCCGATGCTGCCGGCCCCGACGTTCTCGGCCAGGGAAGAAAACAACTCGTCGACGGACGGGCGATGCAGGCTCGCAGGAAGTGAGGCCAGCTCGATGTGTAGATCCGGCCCGACCCGAAGGTGCAGATTGCCCGGAGCCAGGTACACCTGCCCAGCTCTGAGAAGCTGCCGGTGCTGGGCGATCTCGACCGGCAGCGCCGACGCCCGGGACATCCAGCTCAGGAACCCGCCGGTGAAATCGGCGTGCAGATGCTGGACGACGAGCACCGGCGCTCTGAGCCCGGCGAGACCGGACAGCAGGCTGGCGAGCGCGGACGGACCACCGGTGGAAGCACCGATCCCCACCACCGCGGTCAGCTTGCCGGTGCTGGGCGGTCGGGGGGCCGGCCTGGTCAGCCCACCGCGTGGGTGCCGGATGACCACCACCTTGTCGAGCTGCCGCACGCTGCGCCGCAGGCGGGCCTCACCGGCGGCAGTCCACTCCGCCGGCGTCGGCAGCACGTCGAGCGCCCCGGCGCGCAACGCTGCGGCGGCGGCCGGCGAATCGGCGTCGTCGCTGCGCACGGACAGCACCAGGATCGGTGTCGGCGCCAGCGCCATGATCTGCTCGATGGCCCGCTGGCTGTCCTGGTTGACCAGCTGCAGGTCCAGCACGACGACGTCGGGGCGGTCCTGCTGGACCCGGAGCACAGCTTCGGCCGCGCCGCCCGCCGGGCCGAGGACGACGATGTCCCCGTCGCGTTGCAGCGCCTCGATCAGCTGCCTCCGCGCTTCCGGGCTCCGGTGCACCAGCAACGCGCGCAGTGCGGGGCTCGCGGGCGTCACGCCATCGCCCCGAGCAGCCGGTTGACCGCCGCCAGCAGGCCCGACTCGTCGAATCCGCTCTTGCGGAGGTAGCCGTCGGCTCCGGCATCGAGTCCGCGTTGGCGGTCCTCGTCGCTGGACCGCGAACTCAGGATCAGGATCGGGATGTTGGTCAGCGACGGAGCCGCCCGGATCGCGGCGGTCAGCGCGAACCCGTCCATGTTCGGCATCTCGACGTCGGTCAGGACCAGGTCGGCGGGCTCCTCGGCCAGCTTGGACAGCGCCTGCAGCCCGTCGATGCCCAACCGGACGTCGAAGCCGGCCCTCTCGAGAATGCTGCGTTGGAGCTCCCGGACGGTCAGGGCGTCGTCGACGACCAGGATGCGCTGCCGGTGCCGCTCCGCCGGTCCGGCCGGCGCCGGGGGGACGAAGGCGCGCCGGTGCAGGCGGGCCCGCTGGATCAGTCCCGGCGGGTCCAGCACCGCGAAGATGGAGCCGTCCGGCTCGATGCTGGCGCCGGCGACGGCGGGCAGGTGCGGCAGCAGCCGGCTGAGTCCCTTGAGCGCCACGTCCCGTTGCCCGACCAGCCGATCCACCTGGAACGCGTGCAACCGGGTGGAATCGGTGAGCACGACGATCGGACCCGACGTGGCTGTGCCGTCCCCCAGGCCGAGGGTGTGCGCCATGCTCGACACGGTCACCGGCTGGTCGTCCACCCAGACCACCGTCCTGCCTTCGGCGCGGATCTCCCGGGACGAGTCGTGCGCCTGGGTCAGCACCACCCGGTGGAACGGCAGGGCGAACCGCCGGCCCCCGACATCGACCACCAGGCACCGCAGCACGGCGAGCGTGATCGGGACGACGATGCGGAATTCGGCTCCGGCGCCGAACACCGAGCGCACCTCGATGCGCCCGCGGGCCGCTTCGACGTTCGTGTGCACGACATCGAGGCCGACCCCCCGGCCGGACACATCCGTCACGAAGGTGGTGGTGGACAAGCCGGATCGGAAGATCAACTGGAGGGTGTCGTCCTCGCTGAGCTCGCTGGTGTCGATGCCGAGCCGGGCGGCCCGCTCCCGCACCCGATCCAGGTTGATGCCGCGGCCGTCGTCGGTGACGGCGATGATCACCTCGGAGCCCAGTTGCCGCGCCTGCAGGGTGATGTTCCCCTGCGGGCTCTTGTGCCCGACGCGCTCGTCGGCCGGCTCGATGCCGTGGTCGGCGGCGTTGCGGACCAGGTGCAGCAGGGAGTCGGACAGCTGGTGCAGCACCCCGCGGTCGAGTTCGGTGTCCTCGCCGTCCACGTGCCAGCGGATGTCCTTGCCCTGCGCGCGGGCGATGTCCCGCACGGCCCGGTGCAGTCCGGCGATGATCGTCGAGACGGGCACCATCCGGGTGCGCATCACGCGGTCCTGCAGGACGTTGAGGGACCGGGACAGCTCGTTGAACTCGGCGGAGGAAGCCGGGTCGACGCCGAACCTGTCCTTGAGCACCCGTCCGACCTTGAGGTGCGCGGCCGCCGCCTCCCCGAGGAGTTCGACGAGCTCGTCCAGCCGCTCCATGGACACCATCACCACGCCCGACCCGGCCGCCTCGACAGGTCGGGGAGCGGGAGTCGCCGTCGACCGATGCTCGACGGCGGCGCCGACCGGCCGCTCGGGGCGGCGCTTCGGCCCCTCGGCGGGGACCGGCTCGGTCCGGGCGACCGGACCTGCGGTGGGTCGGTCCGACGCGCCCTGTCCGGCAACCGGTTTCGCTGGCTCCGGTCCGACGGTGGGTAGGTCGGGTTCCGACGGCCGGCCGGCGACCACCCCGGCCAACCGGTCGACCCCGGCGAGCAGGGCGTCGATGACGTCCGGCGTCACCGAACGCTTCCCGCCCCGTAGCTCCTCGATCACCTCTTCCAGCTCGTGCGCCAGCCGGCTGACCTCTTCCAGGCCGGCAACGGCAGAGGATCCCTTGAGGGTGTGGACATCCCGGAAGATGGCCTGGATCAGGCCGGGGTTCGCCGGTGAACGTTCCAGCTCGAGCAGCAGCCGGTCCAGGCTGGCGAGACGACCCTGCGCCTCCTGGGCGAACAGAGCGCGGATGTGCTCCGGCGTCAGCGTGGCCATCAACTCCACCCGCCGGCCGGAACGGCGTCGTGGTCGCGGCCGGCGAGCCGGTCCGCGGTCAGCAGCACATCCGGATCGACCAGCACGACGACGCGCCGGTCGACCCGGAAGGTGCCGGTGGTGCCGGGCAGTTCCGACGGCCCGGTCGCCGCCTCCAGGACGGCCCGCTGGGGGAGCCCGGTGGTGGCCAACCCGGCCGGGCCGTCGGGCGTCTGCATCACCGCAGCGAACTCGACGGTGCCGATGGTGCCGACGCCGAGCAGCACTGCGGTGTCGAACAG
>CAXSEW010000133.1:0-8961 GCA_964236185.1 uncultured Nakamurella sp.
CTGCCGGTACTGGGCCTACCGGCGCTGGGTGTTCCCGGACGAGCTGACGCCGGAGACCGGTGCGGTGTCCGACGCGGTCGGCCCGGCGGCCCGCAAAGCCCGCTGACCGACAGATCCGTCCGGCGTCCCGGACGCGGCGAGACCGCCCTCCGAGGCAGCCGCCGCCAGGAAGATGGCGAACACCGGCGGGCTGGGCCGGCGCAGTTCCAGCCGACCGCCGTCCGCCTCGACCAACGCCCGGGCCAGTCCCAAGCCGATACCGGTCGACGATGCCGTAGAAATGCCGCGGTCGAAGACGTGACCGATGATGGCGGTCGGCACGCCCGGGCCCTCGTCGGTCACCTCGATCACCACGGTGCCGGATGCGCGGCGGGCGGTGATGGCGATCACGCCGCGGCCGTGCGTCAGCGCGTTGTCCAACAGTGCTCCGAGCGCTTCCCGCAGGCGGCCTGGCGTCGCCTGCACCACCACGTCGGGCGGACAGTTGACGATCAACGAGCGACCGGCGACTGCTACCGGGACGGCGAACTCCTCGCGCACGCCGGCCAGCTCGACATCCAGGCTCAGCTCCGTGGCGCCGGCCGCCCGCTGCGAGCGGGCGTGTGCGAGCAGTTCGTCGACGACGGTGACCAGCCGGTCGGTCTGGTCCAGGGCGGCTTCGACCTCGGTGACGACCGCCGGATCCGGATGACCGGCCAGCTCCTCGAGCCGCAGTCGCAGACCGGTGAGGCGGGTGCGGAGCTGGTGCGAGATGTCGCCGGCGAGCTCGCGTTCACGCCCCAGCAGCGCCGCGATGTCGGTGGCGGACGCGTCCAGCACGTCGGCGACCCGGTCGAGCTCGGCGATGCCGTAGCGCAGGCGGACCGTGCGGAAGTCGCCTGCGCCCAGCCGAGCTGCCCGGCGCGCGACGTCGGACAGCGGCGTGCTCAGCCGCCGGGCCAGTACCAGCGCCACTCCGGCGGCGACCAGCGCGGAGAGCAGCACCGCTACGGCGACCAGGAGCAGGGCGCGCCAACGTTGGGCCCGGAGCTTGGCCATCGGCACCGACAGTTCCAGGCGACCGCCGCCGGGCAGCGCCACCGATTCCGCGTAGCTGTCTCCGCCGGGGCGGGCGCCGGTGGACCGGCTGGACCCGTCCGGCTCGTGGATGGTCAGCGTGCCGTCGGCCGGGACGCCGGCCCGCAGTGAACCGAGGTCGATCTTGGCAGCGTCCTGGTCGACGTCGGCGAGCGACACCTCCATGGACTGCAGCCGGCTCGCCAGCTCCTGGTGCAGCAGGTCGTCCACCAACCGCCACGAGACGATGGCCAGTGGCAGCCCGAGCGCGAGCACCGTGGTGGCGATGACCAGCAGGATCGAGACGAGTATGCGACGTCGCACGGCGCACCCTCAGGCGGTGTCGTTCGAGTCGGTGGCGAAGCGGAACCCGACACCTCGGACGGTGGTGATGCGCTCGTCGACGGCCCCGTCGCCGAGGGCCAACTTCTTGCGCAGCCAGGAGATGTGCATGTCCAGCGTCTTGGACGTCAGCAGTGACCGGTCGTGCCACACCTCGTCGATGATGTCCTCCCGGCGCACCACCGAACCGGCGTTGGTCATCAACGTGCGGAGCAGCTCGAACTCCTTGTGCGCCAGCGCGACCTCGGAACCG
Organism: uncultured Nakamurella sp.; assembly: GCA_964236185.1. Classification (GTDB taxonomy): domain Bacteria; phylum Actinomycetota; class Actinomycetes; order Mycobacteriales; family Nakamurellaceae; genus Nakamurella. The sequence continues at coordinate 1,652 of CAXSEW010000133.1, forward strand.
TCGACCACCACCCGCCGGGCTCTGGACTCGATCCGCACGCCGTTGATCTCCAGCACCTGCGGCTCCCGCCGCCGGAGCAGCGCGCGGACCCGGGCGAGCAGCTCGGCAAGCCGGAAGGGCTTCGCGACGTAGTCGTCGGCGCCGGCGTCCAGGCCCACGATCAGGTCGACCTCCTCCGAGCGCGCCGTGAGCATCAGCACCAGCAGATCCCGGCCGTCGGCGCGGATGCGGCGGCAGATCTCCAGGCCGTCGATGTGCGGCAGCCCGAGGTCGAGGATGACCAGGTTGACGTTGTTGTGCAGGGCGGCCGCCAGCGCGGCGCTGCCGTCGGTGGCGATGACCACGTGGTAGCCCTCGCGTTCCAGCGCACGAGCCAGCGGTTCGGCGATGGCATGGTCGTCCTCGGCCAGCAACACGGTGGTCACGCGTTCACCCTACGGCGCGGCGGCCGGCGCGGTGCGGGCCGGCGACTCGTGCCGGCCGGGTCGTGGCGATGGCCGGAACGTCAGCGAGCGGCGCTCTGCCCCCGGTCGTCCATGATCAACTGGTTCAGCTCGGACTGCACCTTGGGCAGGGCGGCCACGTTCTCGAACTCCAGCGGCTGATCGGCCGCCGACTCGACGATCAGCGAACCGAAGCCCAGCAGGCGACCCCAGAACGACACCGAGGTTTCCATGTTCTGGATGTGGCCCAGCGGAATCTGGTGCTCCTTGCGGTGCAAGATGCCGGTCCGGAAGAACACGTGGTGATTGGTGATGACGAAATGTTCTGTCCGCCAACGGATCACCGGTATCAGGGTGAAGAAGATCAACCCGAGCAGGGCCACCACCGCGATCACGATCCAGGCGATGCCGTGGTGCTGCCAATTGCGCAGGATGGCCGCCAGCGCGAACCCGCCGCCGATGAACAGCACGAACGACAGCGTGGGCAGGATCAGTACCTTCCAGTGCGGGTGCTTGTGCAGCACCACGCGCTCGCCACGCGACAGCAGGTTGTCGGGGTAGGCCATGGCACGCCCTTCCAGCGGTGAGGTACCCGGCGGCCGAGGTGCACGGGTCGAGCGGCCGGGCTCAGCTCACGCTACCTGGTGGGATCGGCGGAATCGGGGGTCATCGGTGGGCGGCTGCCGAAGACCGCCGACCCGATTCGGACCATGGTGGCGCCCTCGGTGATGGCAGCGGCGAAGTCCCCGCTCATGCCCATCGACAGCTCGCTGGCCAGCTCGGCGCCTGGTAGGCCGCGGGCCAGGGCGTCGTCCCGGAGCTGCGTCAACGACCGGTAGCCGGCGCGGACCGCCCCGAGGTCCGGCGAGTTCAGCCCGATGGTCATGTAGCCGGTGACCCGCAGCTGCGGCAGGTCGGCGATCGCACCCAGCAGTGCCGGCACTTCGGCGAGGGCCAGTCCCGACTTGCTGGGCTCGCCGGAGACGTTGACCTGTACCAGCACGTCAAGCTGCCGATTCAGGGTGGCGAGCCTGGCGTCGAGTCGCTCGGCCAGGTCGAAGGAGTCGACCGTCTGGACGCAGCTGACGTGCGGCAGTACCTGATTGATCTTGTTGCGCTGCAGGTGTCCGATGAAGTGGCATTCGTAGGGCAGTCCGGCGGCGGCGAGCTCGTCGGCCTTGGCCACCACCTCCTGCACCCGGTTCTCGCCGATCAGCCCGAACCCGGCGCCGATGGCCTCGAGCACGACCGGCGGATCGATCGTCTTGGTGGCGAGCAACAGTCGCACGCTGCCGGGCGACCGGCCGGCCTCGGTGGCGGCGCCGCGCACCCGTCCGGCGACTTCCTGCAGCCGGTCCAGCAGGACCTGCGCCGCGGCCGCAGGCACCGGGGCTGTGCAGTTCGGTGCCGCAGCAGTCGACTGGTCGGACGGCAGGGACATGGCACGAGGCTATCGGTCGGCCGCCGACGGGTGGTCCAGAGCACACCCGCCAGATCGATCGCTGCCGGTAGGTGACTCGAGCGAGTCACTCCGTGTCCCGAAAGAGATCGTCGTCCACTAATAGGTGCTCTATTTCCGACCTCTGGCTGTGTTGATCACCTTTGGGATACGGTCGATTACAGATAGCAACATTAATCGGCGTCTCGGCTGTCACCCAACCGGCAATCTCCCCCGTGACAACCGCTGGCGGAGCTACCGAACAGGACAAGCCATGAGTCGTCACCCCCGCCGTCTGGTCGCGCTCGCCGCGACCCTCGCGCTCGCGCTGTCCGGCCTGCTGGTCATGTCCCCCCCGGCCGCCGCCGCCGGCATCAGGGCCTTTGCGCCCATCTACACCACGAATACGACGGGCGATGTGATCATCCGGGGCAACACCCTGGAGACCTGTCAGGCGGGGTCGGTGAGCGCGGGCAGCAGCCCGCCCACCTGTGCGAACGTCCAGAGCGGGGCGAATTCCGGCCAGAACAACAACTTCTTCATGAACTACGTCGATACCGACTCCGACTCCGCGACGTTCAATTCCAGCAGCGCCACGGTCACCATCCCGACGGGCGCCACCGTGCTCTACGCCGGGCTCAGCTGGAGCGCAACGAGCGGGGCGGGATCCCTGTCCGGCAACTCGGCCCTCACCGGGGTCGTCGCCCCCAATGCCGCGATCAGGAACACCGCCAAGTTCAAGGCGCCCGGCAGCAGCTCGTATGCCGCCGTCACCTCCGCTGCAGCGGTCGACAGCACCGGCAGTGGCTACCAGGGCTTCGTCGACGTGACCACAGCGGTCCAGGCCGCCGGGTCCGGGTCCTACACCGTGGCCGACGTACAGGCCGGTACCGGCGGCAACGACTACGCCGGATGGGCCATCGTCGTCGCCTACCGGGATCCCACCCAACCGATCCGCAACCTGGCCGTCTACACCGGCTTCACCAACGTCAGCAACGGCACCTCGACATCGATCCCGATCACCGGCTTCACCACGCCGTTGACCGGCCCGGTGGTCACCCGGATGGGCGCAGTGGTCTACGAAGGCGATCGGGGACTCGCCGGCGACACGATGACCCTCGGTCCCAATGCCATCGCCAACGCGCTCAACCCGGCGACCGACGTCGAGAACTCCAGCGTCACCGATCTCGGGGTGGCAATCACCGATCGGACCCCGTCGTACAACAACACCCTCGGCCTGGACATCGACCGCTTCGACGCCACCGGTTTCTTGACCAACGGCCAGACCTCGACCACCTACAACCTCAAGACGGTCGGGGACGGGTACTACCCGGGGATGATCACGCTGGCCACCAACCTGTACTCCCCGTTGCTGCAGACCACCAAGACGGTCAAAGACCTCACCAGTGGCATCACCAGCAGCGTCACACCGGGCGACGTGCTCGGCTATTCGATGGCGATCACCAACATCGGGGGCGACGGGTCCACCGGCTCGAGGCTCACCGACGCGGTACCCGCCGGGTCCACCTACGTTCCTGGGTCGCTGGTCATCGGCGGTTCGCCGGTCACCGACGCGTCGGGCGACGACACGGGCAACGTCACCGGCGGCACGGTCACCGCCCGACTCGGGACCGGCGCCAACGGCACCGCCGGCGGCACGATGACGACCAACGCATCGACCACGGTCGCCTTCAAGGCCACCGTCAACCCGGGCTCCGCCAACGGCACGGTCATCAGCAACGCGGCGGCGCTCGGCTACAGCAGCGCCACCACGGGCACCGCCTTCATCGGTACCAGCAACACGGTCAGCAGCACGGTGAACGTGATCCAAGTCAACCCCGTGCTGGCCTTCATGGCCCCGCCGAGCGGGGAGGTCAGCGCCGACTACACCAACACCCTCACCGCAGCAGGCGGAACCGGTCCGTACGCCTGGGTGGTGAGCACCGGGACGCTACCTCCTGGCCTCACCCTGACTGCGACGACGGGGGTGATCTCCGGTACGCCCACCGCCTCCGGCATCTACAACTTCACGGTTTCCGCCACCGACGCCAACGGCCAGGTGGCCAGCGAGACGACATCCATCTACATCGCTCCGCTGCCGACCCTGACCTATCCGGCGACACTGCAGAACGCCGACACGGGCAACGCCTACAGCTACCCGCTCGCCGTGAACCCTGGCACCGGGCCCTACGTCTGGTCGGTGAGCGTGGGTACGCTGCCCGCCGGCCTGACCCTCGACCCGTCGACCGGGGTCGTCTCGGGTACCCCGACGGTAGCCGGCACCAGGACTTTCACGGTGAAGGTAGTCGACTCCTTCGGGGCCAGCGCCACCAGATCGACCACCCTCACCGTGCTCGTCGGCCCGTCGTTGAACGACCCGGCCCCGCCGACAGGGGAAGTCAGCGTCGCCTACACCGACGATCTGAACGTCGTCGGGGGGACGAGTCCCTACATCTGGTCCATCAGCGCGGGCGCCCTGCCCGCCGGTATGAACCTTGCTTCGGACACCGGGCTGTTGTCGGGCACACCGACCGCTGCGGGAACGTCGAACTTCACCGTGACGGTCACCGACGTCAACGGGGCTACGGCTTCCGAGGCGTTGACGATCACCATCGTCCCGGCACCGACGCTGACCGGGACCTTGACCGCCGGTGAGGTGACCGCGCCGTACAGCAGCGGGTACACGCTCAGCGACGGCATCGGACCGTTCGCCTGGTCGATCAGCAGCGGTCCCCTTCCGGCCGGACTGACGATCAACTCTGCGACCGGTCTGATCACCGGTACGCCCACCGCCACCGGCAGCTACCCGATCACCGTCCAGGTCACCGACACCAAGGGCAAAACCGCCACCCGCACCCAGACGATCACCGTGACCGCGGGTCCGGCCGTGGCCTTCACGCCGCCGGGCGGCGAGGTCGGCGTCCCCTACACCGCGCAGCCCACCGCCTCGGCCGGAACCCCTCCCTACAGCTGGGCGGTCATCGCCGGTATCCTGCCCGCCGGGCTGTCGATCAACGCCACCACCGGCGTTATCACCGGCACGCCCACGGCCGCCGGCAGCAGCAACGTCACCGTGCAGGCCACCGACGCCAAGGGCGGCATCGCGATTCAGGCCGGCACCATCACCGTCGTCGCCGCTCCGACCTTGACCTTCACCCCGCCGCCCGCAGCCGAACTCGGCGCCGCCTACAGCGTCCAGCTGACCAAATCCGGCGGCGTCGGACCGTTCACCTGGACCATCAGCGCCGGGACGCTGCCCGCGGGCGTCAACCTCAACTCGGGCACCGGGCTGCTGTCCGGCACCCCGACTGCGGTCGGCACCTCCACCTTCACCGTCAAGATCGTCGACGCCAACGGGCAAGCAGACACCAGAGCAGCCACCGTCGTCGTCGACAAAACGACCTCGACAATCACCGTGTCAGCGCCGGCGACGGTCCGGTTCGGCACCGCCGTCACCCTCACCGCCGCAGTCGGACCGTCGACGGCCGGCGGAACAGTGACGTTCACCGACGTCCCCACCACCGGACCCCGAGCCGGTACCACCATCACCCTCGGCACAGCAGCAGTGACCAGTGGTGTCGCCACTCTGACTGCCGCATTGCCTGCATTCGGCGCCAACCCGGTGACCGCGGCGTACAGCGGCGACAGCAACGACGCGTCGGCAATTTCCGCCGCGGACTCCGTCGAGGTCACCGGCTACCAGGACGAGGTCATCGTCACCGAGTTCCGTACCTCCGGACCGGGTGGCGCCAACGATTCCTACACGGAGCTCTACAACACCGGCGCGCCGGTGCCGCTGGCCGCCTTCAGGATCACCAGCAGCTCGGGCACCACCATCACGCTGCCCCTCGATGCCGGAACGCTCGGCACCAACCGCTCCTACCTGATCACCGGGGCCGGGTATTCGCTCGGCGGTGTCGCCACCTCCGACGACCCGGTGCCGACGCTCGGCTCCGGGGGCATCAAGGTTCAGGCCCCCGACACCCTGGGCACCCAGACCGACGCTGTCGGCCCCAGCACCGGATTCCACCGCGGCGCGGCGCTGGCGGCGGTGCCCACCAGCGTCACCGCGCAGTACGCCTGGGTCCGCGCCGAGATCGCGGGCCGACCAGCGAACGCCGGGAGCAACGGCGGCGACTTCCGGTTGGTCTCCACCACCGGCGGTATGGTCGGCACCCAGCAGTCAGTGGTGGGCTCGGCATCCCCTACCGGTACCGCGAACCCCTACCAGCACAACGCATCACTGCTGTCCGCCCTGCTCGATACCGCGACCGGCCAGGCGCTCAGCCCGAACCGGGTCTACGTAGCAGGTATCGCCGGCTTGCCTGGCACCCTCACCGTGCGGCGGACCATCACCAATAACGCGGGCGTCACGATCACCGCCGCGAAGGTCAGGATCACCGCGATCAGCCAGGACCACGGCGACCCGCAACCGGGCGTCGCCACCCAACCCGCTCGCGTCGCTCTGCTGAGGGTGGTCGACCCCGCCTTGTCCACCGGCTCTGTCCTGGTCGGTGGCACCGTGCGCACCGTGCGGAACCTCAGCGTCGATGCACCGATCAGCGGGCAGCGCGGCGGCGGTCTGAACAGCACCCTGACCATCCCACTCGGCGGCGGCCTCGCTCCCGGCGACAGCGTCGATGTCGCCGTCACCTTCGCCGTGGACACCGGCGGCACCTTCTGGTTCGCCTACGACGTCGACGCGAAGTGACCGGCCGGACACACCCGCGTCACGTTAGAGGGGTCGCCGCCACGAGCAGGTGCAGTTCAACGTTTCGGTATTCCTGACGATCACACATCAAATATGGTTGATTACGCTTAGCGATAGTCGGCGGATGGTCCGACTTTCTCTGCAGACAACCTTCGCCCGGTGAGAATCGCTGGCGGTGCACCCGGAACAGGACGTCTCATGACCCGTAGCACCAGCCGATCGGCGCGTCCCGCCGCCGTCTCCACCACCGGGGTCGTCGCCCCTCTTGCGGGGCGACGTCATCCATCCCGCACCCGCCGTCTGATCGCGAATTTCCTCATCTTCGCCCTTGCGGTGTCCGGCCTGCTGATCGTGTCGGCCGGACCGGCCAGCGCAGCCACCACTCGAGCATTCACGCCGGTGTTCAGCGCGAATACCACCGGTGACGTCATCATCCGGGGGAACAGCCTGGAGACCTGTCTGGCCGGTTCGACCCAGGCCCAGAACGCCGCTATCACCTGCGCAGCAACTCAGGCCGGCACTTCGCAGCAGAACAACAACTTCTTCATGGCCTACATCGACACTGACGGTACGACCGGCGGTAATACGACATTCAATTCCAGCAGCGCCACGGTGACCGTGCCCGCGGGCGCGACAGTGCTCTATGCCGGGCTGAGCTGGGGCGGGGTGACGGGCGCTGGGTCGCTCACCAATTACCCCGCGCTGACCGGCGTTGCGG
>CAXSEW010000134.1:0-8951 GCA_964236185.1 uncultured Nakamurella sp.
GGGATAACGATTCTCGACTCGAGAACGAAAGTGAAGAACGTCCCCAGTGTCGATCGGATCACAACTCAAAGGTTGCGGAGTGGCGGGAGTGCCTACCCCCACGCGATCGAATCGCCAGTATTCGGCGGCCAGGGTGATGCTCACGGTCCCCTACAAATAGCAGACCTCGTAGTTTCAGAGCTAATGTTCCCTCTGGCGTGCGCGGCCTATTGCGCGGATGTCAACGGAAACGTTCACAACAACCCATTGTATCTCGACGTCCGAACCCGGTACGGAGCGCGACTTCGACAGCTAAAACATCGGTACACCGACGCCAGTGGTGTACCGACGCGGCGGGTTCGTGGTCATCGACAACAGGAAGGGGCGACAGTCGACGGAAACTCTTCGGCTGATGAAGCTGAAGGCAGGCGCGCCAAAGATGCGACGCACGGTAATGGCAGATTCCGGCACCGCCAAACGCTACAAATCGCGGTGCCGACGTATACCATGACGGCTTGCACAAGCGCTTGGCTTGCTGTGCACTCACCGACCTGTCGCATTGCCTCAGCGGTGCGCAGGGGCCCACTGATCGGACTCGACCCTCGTCGATACCTCGACATACCAAGTTAGCTACCCGGCGGCGAACCGACGACCGTTCTACGACGGGAGCTGCGCGGCGATTCGGGCAGCACGTGCCCGTGCTTGAGTGCGGCAAAGGACGGCTCCCGGTCGCGCTCGATGTGCGCGTAGGCCAACGCCTCTGCCACCCGCTCGTTCCCGGAAATGATCGCCTCGCACAGCTCGACGTGGTCGGAGAACGCGTCGTCGACGTCGAGCTGGGAGGTGAGGTAGAACAGCCAGATCATCCGGCCCAGGATCGACTGCATCAGCGTCGTCATCAACGCGTTGTCAGCCTGGTCGACGACCGCCTCGTGGAACTCGGCGCTGGCCGCCGCGATGCCGTACGGGTCGCGCTCGTGCACTACCCGCCGGGTCTCGGCCAGCACCTGCTCCAGCCGGTGTGTGGGCGCCCCCGCCGCGACCCGGCGAGCCGCATAGCGGGTGGCGCCCACCTCCAGACACAGCCGCAGGTCGAACAGGTCGTCGACCGCCTTCGCCGTCCATGTGCTGACCACCGCGCCCCGGCGGGGCGAGGTCTGCACGAACCCGTGCATCTCCAGCAGCGGGACCGCCTCGCGGAGCGGGATCCGCGAGACGTTCAGCTCCTCCGCCAGCCGCTGCTCGGCGAGCCGGCTACCCTGCGGATAACGACCGAGAATGATGCCCTCGCGCAGGGACAGGTAGATCTGGCTGGACAGCGAGACCTTCTCCTCGCCGGCGCTCTCCCGGGCGCCGGTCCCGCGTGCTGTGCCGACCGCTGTCGCAGCAGCCGGTTTCGAGGGCCCATTCATGGTCGTGACGCTACTTGGCGATCGACAGCAGGCTGAAGTCGAGTTCGTTCGCCCCGATGTTGTGCGCCTGCGGCACGCCCGCCAGCCACTTCTGGGCCACCACCCAGTCCTTGTTGTACGACAGGTTCAGGTAGCACCCGGTCGCGGAATACTGCTCCCCCGCCTTCACGAACAATGCCGTGTCGCCCGACTTGACCGCCGCATTGAGATCGGCGTCGACGGCCGGGTCGTCGCAGAGGAAATAGTTGATGCCGCCGGACTTGTCCCAGAAGACGTGTCCCCACATGTAGGGATTGCCGCCGTCCGGGCCGTTGTTGCCGTCGATGAAGGCGTCCGGGCCCTTGGTCGGGTCATTCGCCCAACCGAACACCTGCGAGGTCGGGAAACCCTGCGCGGTGGCCTTCACGCCCGCCGCCTGCGCCCCGGCGGCGACGATCGTCGCCATCTGTTGGGCGTTGGAGTTATCCGAGGCATAACCGATCACCATGGCGGTGCCGGCCGGCAGCGTCTTGGCGTAGGCGGTGAACACCGCCGGGTCGTAGCTGATGTTCTGCTTGTCGGCCGCGCCCGGAATCATCCCCTTGGCGTACAGCGTGGTAGCCACCTCCGACCGTGCGCCGAGTACCTGCGTCACCAACTTCTGCCGATCCAGGAACTGCATGAAGGCGGTTCGGGCCGTCTTGTTCGCGAAGAACGGCTTGCTGGGGTTGACGGTGACCAACGCCGACTGCAGCGTCGGCAGCAAGTAGCTGCCGAAGGCCGCGTTGGTGTTGTACTTCGCCAGGCTGGACGACGGCAGCGCCGCGACGATGGCCGAGACGTCGCCCTTGTCGAACGCCAGCTGGATCGACGAGGCGTCGTTGTAGACCGGCAGGTTCACCGTCTTGAACGGCGAGATGGTGCCCCAGTACTTCGCGTACTGGGTCAGCGTGTACTTGGTGCCGGTCTGGGCTGCCGAGAGCTCGTACGGGCCGGTACCCAGGTCGTGGGACTGCAGGTAGGTCTGGGCCATGTCCTTGCCGGCATTCTTGGTCAAACCGGTGGGGGACTCCATCTTCGGGCCGAACGGCGAGGCCAGATAGTCCAGGAAGGCCGCGTTGCCCTCCTTCAGCGTCACCACCGCCGTCGTCGTATCCGGTGTGGCAACGGATTTCACGCCCTGCACCATGTACGCGGCGCCGCCCTTGACGGCGATCCGCCGGTCGAAGGCGACCTTGACCGCGGCCGAGGTGAACGGGGTGCCGTCGTGGAACGTCACGCCGCTGCGCAACTTGAAGGTGTAGACGGTGTTGTCCTTCGACACCGTCCACGACGTCGCCAGCCGCGGCGCGATCTTCACCGTGTCGAGATTGTTCTGGTACTGCACCAGGCTCTCGTAGGTGTTCAGCACGATCGCCAGACCGTTGTTGGCGTAGTAGATGTCGGGGTCGGGCGGCTGGCCGATGTCGCCGAACAGGCCGACGGTGAGCGTTCCGTCGGTGGGCGCGGCGTTGGCGCTGGACGAGGCGGTCGTCGAGGACTTCGACGAGCAACCGGCGAGGATCAGCAGCGGCACGGCCGTGAGAACGGCGACGCGCCGCAGTCCGGCCCTGCTGGTTCGGGTAGTGCTCATGGCGGGCTCCTTGTGTTTCTCGGGTGATGGGTGGTCGGGGCTGCTGGTGGTGCGGTGCGGTCAGGCGTTCAGCCGGGGATCGGCCAGGGCCTGCAGGATGTCGACGACGGCGTTGACGAGGATGTAGAAGGCGCCGAGCACCAACGTCACGGCGGCGATGGCCGGGAAGTCGGAGACCGGGATGCTGGCCGCGAGGTAGTTGCCGATCCCTGGCCAGGAGAAGATCTGTTCCACCACCACGGTTCCGGCGAACATGAAGCCCAGCTGCAGGCCGCCCATGGATAGTCCGGGCCCGATCGCGTTGCGGGCCACGTGCCGGGTCAGCACGGCCAGCTCGCCGACGCCCTTGGCCCGGGCAGTCCGGACGTGGTCGGCGGTCAGCGTGGCCTGCAGGCTCGACCGCAGCACCCGGCCGATCGCCACCGCGGGGGCGATCGCCAGCACCAGCGCCGGCAGCACCAGATGCTGCGCGGCGGCGGCGAACTCGCCGACGTTCCCGTGCAACAGGCTGTCCAGCAACAGGATTCCCGTCGGCGAGCTGTAATCTGCGCCCTGCCCGGACGCCGGCAACCAGCCGAGTTGGGCGTAGAACAACACGATGCCGCCCAAGGCCAGCAGGAACGGCGGCGCGGTGGCAGCCAGCAGCAGCGCGCCCCGCACCATCCCGGTGCCCGGCCAGCGCAGACCCGCTGACAGGGCGAACAGGATAGCCAGCACGACGGCGAGCACGAACGCCACCGCGACCAGTTCCGCGGTCGCCGGCAGGAAGTCGCGCAGGTCCGCGGTGACCTCCCGGTGGGTGCGCAGCGAGATGCCGAGGTCGCCGTGAGCCAGGTTGACCAGGAACTTCCGCAGCCGGGTCGGCAGCCCGGCGTCGAGCCCGAGTTCGGCGCGCTTGGCGGCGATGTCGGCCGGCGAGGCGTTGGCCCCCAGATAGGCCTTGACGGGGTCGCCGGGGGTGATCGTCTCCAGCACGAAGATGATCACGATCAGCAGGAACAGCAGTACGACGGCGGCGCCGAGGCGGCGGAGCAGGAACCTCACCATGTCGCGACCGCCTACCGTCTCGCCGCGAGCAGGGTGCGGATGGCATCGCCGCCGAGGTTCGCCACCAGGCTGAGCAGCAGCACCGCGATGCCGGGGACGACCGGAACCCACCACTGGCTCAGCAGCTGGTCGAGCGCCCGCGCCGTGTCCGCGCCGAGTTCCGGGGCCGGCTCGGCCTGGCCCAGACCGATGAACGACAGACCAGCCAGCAGCAGCACGACGTTGCCGATGTCCAGGCTGGCCGCGACGATCGCAGTCGGCAGCACCCCGGGCAGGATGTGCCGGGTGACCAGCCGAACCCGGCCCGTGCCGGCCAGTCTCGCGGCCTCCACGTGCGGCCGGGCGGCGATCGACCGCACCTCGCCGCGAATGATGCGGGCGTAGTACGGCCACCAGACGATCGCGATCGCGATCAACGTGTTGGTCAGGTCGGCACCCAGCGCCGCCGCCACCGCGATGGCGACCAGCGTGCCGGGCAGGGCCAGGAACAGGTCGGTGAACCGCATCAGCAGGTTGTCGACCACCCCGCCGGTGACGCCCGCGACCACACCGATCAGGCCGCCGATCAGCAGGCCGGAGGCGACCACCGCCAGCGCGGCGAACCAGCTGGTCTGAATCCCCCACAGCGTGCGGCTGAGCAGGTCCCGGCCGATGGCATCGGTGCCGAGCAGGTGCCCCGCCGAGCCCGGCGGCAGGTTCAGGTCGCCGATCGGCTGGATCGGATCGTAGGGGGCGAGCAACCGGGCGAAGATCGCCACCAGGGTGATCAGCCCGAGCAGCCCGACGATGGCCAGGTTGACGCCGGTGCCGGCCCGCGCACCGACACCGCCGGTGCCCAGGGCGAATCGGCGCTGCACACCGGCCGGGTCGATCCCGGTGTCGACCGGGTCGAGCCCGGGGCCGGCGGTCATTGCCGGGCTCCGGTCGCGAGTTCGGGAACGGCGGCCAGCAGGGTGCGGGTGTAGGGATGCGAAGGACTGCCGACGACGTCGGCCACCGCGCCGGTCTCCACAATAATGCCGCGGGTCATCACCACGATCCGGTCGCCCATCAGCCTGGCGACGGCCAGGTCGTGGGTCACGAACAGCACCGTCGTGCCCAGCTGCGCGCGGAGGGTCCGGATCAGGTTCAGTACGGTCGCCGCGAGCGAGGCGTCCAGCGCGCTGGTCGGTTCGTCGCACAGCAGCACCGCCGGCGGGATCATGGTGGCCCGGGCCAGCGCGACGCGTTGCCGCTGACCGCCGGACAGCTCGGGCGGCCGGACCTTTGCCACGCCGACCGGCAGGCCCATCCCGACCAACGCCTCCTCGACCCTGGCGTCCGCCTTGCTCTTCGCCAGGTGCAGCGGCCGGAGTCGTTCCCGCAGCAGCTCGCCCACCGTCAACCACGGCGTCAACGACGAGCCGGCATCCTGGAAGACCATCTGCGCGCCACCGGCGCCGACGCTGACGCTCCCCTGGTTCGGCGTCAGCATCCCGGCGACCACCCGCAGCAGGGTGGACTTGCCCGAACCGCTCTCGCCGACGATGGACACCGCCTCGCCTGGCTGCACGGTCAACGAGACACCGCCCAGTGCAACGACCTTGTTCGCCCGGCGGGCACCGGAGCGGGGCCGGAACTGCACGTGAACGTCGCTGATCTGCACGGCGGGCGCCGTGCTCTTCGTCAACGCGTCCGGCGGGCGAGGCACCGGCGGTTCGTGCTCGGCCGCGAGCCGGCGCACGTCCGGCTCGGCCCGCCAGCAAGCCCTTTGGTGGTCCGGCTGCTGGGTACCGCTCGGTGCGACCGGGTCGGCGAGTACGACGGTGAGCGGCGGAACGTCCGTGCGGCAGTGGTCGAACACCAGCGGGCAACGGGAGTGGTAGGGACATCCGGGCAGGCTCAGCGCAAGTCCGGCCGGCTCCGGCCGCATCGTGGCCAGCACCTCGTCCCGCGGGGTGCCCAGCGACAGCCGGGACTTGAGCAGGCCGACCGTGTAGGGGTGCGTCGGCCAGCCCAGCACCTGCGCGGCGGGCCCGATCTCGGCCACCCGGCCCGCATACAGCACGGCGATGCGGTCGGCGATCTGCGCCGCCACCGCCAGGTCGTGGGTGATGAACAGGACGCTGCAATCGATCTCGTCCCGGAGCCCGCGCAACAGGTCCAGCAGCTGCGCCTGCACGGTGACGTCCAGCGCCGTGGTCGGCTCGTCGGCGATGATCAGCGACGGCCGGCCGGAGACGGCGATCGCAGCCATCACCCGCTGCCGCAGGCCGCCGGACAGCTCGTGCGGGAACACTCGTACCCGCTCCTGCGGATCGCTGACGCCGACCTGCGAGAGCAGCGCAATCGCGCCGGCCTCATCGCCGTGCACCTCGGTGATCTGCCGGCCGACCCGCATCGTCGGGTTCAGCGAGGTCATCGGGTCCTGGAAGATCATGCCCAACGAGTTGATCCGGACCGCCCGGATGGCGGACCGATCGGCCTGCAACATGTTCGTTCCGGCGATGCGGATCGAGCCCTCCACTTGCGGGCGGGACCGGGCCGGCAGCAGACCCATCATGGCCAACGCCAGCACGCTCTTGCCCGAACCCGATTCGCCGACGAGCGCAAGGATCTCGCCCTGCTCGATGGTCAGGTCGAGTCCGCGCAGGACGTCCGTGGCGCTGCCCCGCCGGGACAGCCGGACGGTCAGTTGCTCGATCTCAGCGACCGGCGTCACGGCTGCACCTCCGGTGTTGCCGGCCGCGGGGGCGTGGGCGGCTGCACGGCGGCGTAGATGTGTCGGGGCTGGGTCCACCAGACCTGCTCGGCATTGCCAGCTATGTGTTCCAGCGCCCGGGTCAACTGCCGCAGCCGGAACGGCGCACCCGAGATGAACGAGTGCACGACGATGCTCATCACCAGCGGCTCCTCCCGGGAGGCCAGCAGCAGTTCCTCGAATTCGTCGATGATCATGTCCGCGAATTCGGTGGCCGACGCCCCGCGCCCGACGATCGACGAGCTGTCATTCAGCTCCAGTGCGTACGGCATCGCCAGCAGCGGGCCGGTCGCAGTGTCCAGCCAGACCGGGTAGTCGTCCAGCCGGAGGTCGAGGAGGTAGCGGTACCCGTTGTCGGTCAACAACTCCGGAGTGCTGGTGGTCTGGGTCAGCCACGGGCTGGACCAACCCAGCGGCGGCTGGCCTTCGTGCGCGGCGATCCGGTCGGCCACTGTCTTGAGGTAGCTCGCCTCCTGCACCTGGTCGAGCCCGGCGAGCGAGTCGGAGTTGGAGATGCCGTGCCCGACGATCTCGGCTCCGGCCAGCCGGGCCTTCGCGAGCAGCTCGGGCGCGGAGTCGTAAAGGGCGGTGTTGAGCAGGATGGTGGCGGGCACGCCGATGCTGTCGAACCGGTCGAGCAGGCGCCCGGCGCCGACCCGGTTGCCGTAGTCACGCCAGCTGGCATTGACCAGGTCCGGCTGCGGGACGCCTGGGAGCAGGTCCTCCGTCTGGCCTTCGCCGAACCGGTAGTCCTCCAGCCCCAACGCCACGTACACCGCGAGATTCTTTCCATCGGGCCAGCTGGGCCGCCCGGTCGGCAGCGGCCGGAAGTCCCAGCGGCCGTGCCCGGCCACCGGCCGATCGACGTCGGTCATCCCACCCACCTGCTCATCCCCACGTCGGTCGCGGCTGCCCGGCGGACCATCGCCCGGTAGTCGCCGATCACGGCGTCGCTGCCCCGGCGGGCCGCCTCGATCAGCGGCCGGCGGCCGGCGAACAGCTCCCGCGCCTCGGCCAGCAGCGCGTCCTCGTCGACGGTCAGCACTTCGCCGTTCTCGACGACCACGTCGCCGGCCACCATGGTGAGCCGCACGCTGCTGCCGTTCTCGCAGTAGACGAGTTGACCGGCCAGATCGTTGAACGGCGTGAACGCCGCGGTGTGCAGGTCGAGCAGGATGAGATCGGCCAGGTAGCCCTCGGCGACATTGCCCAGCTGCCCGCCGCGCAGCATCGCCGCCGCGCCGCCGGACCAGGCACAGTCCAGCACTTGCGCTGCGGTAGGCCAGGTGTCGCTGGGCGAGCCGCCGATGTTGTGGATCAAGCCGGCCATCTTCAGCACCCCCCACAGGTTAGCGGAGTCGTCGCAGATCGCCTCGTCGATGCCCAGGCAGACCGCGATGCCGCGGTCCCGGACGCGCCGGAACGGCATCACGCCACTGCCCAGCCGCAGGTTGCTGACCGGATTGTGGGCGATCACGGCGCCCGCGTCGGCGATCAGCTCGAGGTCGGCGTCGTCGACCCACACGGCGTGGATGACGTTCATCCGGTCGGACAGCAGGCCGAGGTCCGCGGTGTACCGGACCAGCGACCGGCCGGCGAACCGGGGCTGCTCGGCGGCCAGCACCCGCTGCACCTTCGTCTCCAGCATGTGCGCGTACAACGGAATCCGGTGCTGCCGGGACAGCGCGTCCAGGTCGGCGAAATACTGCTCGCTGACCCGCTGCGGCGCCGAGATGCTCACGGCCGCAGTCAGTCTGCCGCCCAGAGCACCGTGCCAGGTGTCGATCAGGTGGCGGTAGGCATCGAGTAGGCCGGCCCGGTCCATCGGCGGCGGGTCGTCCAGCGCCGACCGCAAGGCCGGCCCGGCGTCGGTGCGCAGGTACGGCAGCTTGTCGATCTCCGGCAGCTCGGGTTGATCCAGCGCCACAGCGGCGCGGATCCCACAGTCGGCGTAGGCGGACATCACCGCATCGATGATTACCGGGGTGGGATACGGCATCAGGAATGCGTCGTCCTGGACGGAAGTCGTTCCACTGCGCAGCATCTCGAGCGCCGCCAGCATCGTCCGCAGGTACGCCTCGCGCGGCGAGGGCGTCAGCGACGGGTCGGCGGGCGACTCGTACAGCATGAACTCCTCGAGCGGCAGGCTAGGCAGCGAACC
>CAXSEW010000135.1:0-8934 GCA_964236185.1 uncultured Nakamurella sp.
ACGCGCTTCCGGTCGAGACCGGAAGCTCCGCTGTCGTCCGCGCAGGGGCGGATCGCCGAACGGCGATCCGCCCCTGTTGCATATCTGCGTGTTGCACATCTGCCGGTGCCGATCGCTCGCCGGACGCCGGCGACCGACCCGCCTTCCGGACGCCGACTGCAGGGCAGTCGAGGTCGCAGCGGCTGTCATGACGGTGATGGATGATGAGGCTCCGTCTCGACATCGGACCGCAACTGTCCACCCGCGAAGAGGTGCAGCACTCCATGCCCGCCCCCACCGAGCGCCGCCTCCAGTCCGGAGCGATCGCACGTCCGGGCGTCTCCTGGCCGGTGACCAGCGACCAGGGCCCTCGCCCGCCCCGGGCTGATGTGGTGGCCGCGCTGATCACTGTGATCGGCGGTGCGGCCGGCATTCTCCAGCTGTTCGTCTCCTGGAGCTCCATCGTCAGCGGCGTCGGACTACAGGACACCGACGGCCGCATCACCGGCTGGGAGCGCTACCAGTCCGCCCGGGCCGGTTCGGCCCTGTCGACCGGCGACACCATCACCGCGTACTCGGTCCTGGGTACCGCGCTTGCCGGAGCTGCGCTGGTGCTGCTGGGACTGGCCATGCTCGCGCCCATCGATCACCGGCCGCTGGCCGCCGTCGGCCTGATCTTCTCCCTCGGTGCGCTGACCGCCGACGTCTGGTGGTTGGCCCGTGGTCACGACACGTTCAACCAGTCGGTCCCCGACCTGTTCACCCATGCCTCGGCCGGCTGGTATCTGTTTTTGATCGCCGGCCCGTTGGGCACACTCGGTTCGCTGAAGGCGTTGTCCACCGGTTGATCAGCACTCAGTAGGGTCGACGTGTGCAGTCTCGTCAGATGTCCGCCTCGCCGCTCTTCCGGGCGCACCGGTGATCTTCCGGTCGCTCTACCGACACGGCTTCGCCCGGGTGGCCGCGTGCGCCATGCCCTCCCGGGTGGCGGATCCGTTGGCCAACGCGGCCACCGTGATCGACCTGGCCCAGCGCTGCCACGACCGCGGTGTCGCCGTCGCGCTGTTCTCGGAGCTGTGCCTGTCCGCCTACTCGATCGACGACCTGTTCGGACAGGACGCAGTCCTCGACGCAGTTCAGGAGAGCGTCGCGCTGGTGCTCGAGGCCTCCAAGAACCTGCTGCCGGTGCTGATCGTCGGCGCGCCGGTGCGGCACCGGGCCCGGTTGTTCAATGCGGCCCTGGTGATCCATCGCGGTGAGCTGCTGGGCGTGGTGCCGAAGATCCACCTGCCGACCTACCGGGAGTTCTACGAACGCCGGCAGTTCGCCTCCGGCGACGGCATCGTGGGCGAGCAGATCCAGGTGGGCGGCGCGACGGCGCCGTTCGGCACCGACCTGCTGTTCGAGGCTTCCGACATCGCCGGGCTGACCGTGGGCGTAGAGATCTGCGAGGACATGTTCGTACCGGTCCCGCCGTCGGCCGGGCTGGCGTTGGCCGGGGCCACCGTCCTGGTCAACCTCTCAGGTAGCCCTATCACCATCGGCCGGGCGGACACCCGGAGTCTGCTGTGCCGGTCGGCCTCGGTGCGCTGCCTGGCCGCGTACCTCTACGCTGCCGCCGGGCAGGGCGAGTCCACCACCGACCTGAGCTGGGACGGGCAGACCAGCATCTTCGAGATCGGCGCGCTGCTGGCGGAGGGGGCCCGGTTCGCCGGCGGCGCGGTCGTCACCGTCGCCGATGTGGATCTCGACCTGCTGCGGCAGGAGCGGGCCCGGATGGGCACCTTCGACGACAACCGCCGCACCCTCGGCGGCACCGTCGACCACCGGCGGGTTTCCTTCCGGCTGGACCCGCCGGACACCGACCTGGGCTTGGTCCGGGAGGTCGAACGGTTCCCGTTCGTCCCGGCCGACCCGGCCCGGCTGGCCCAGGACTGCTACGAGGCCTACAACATCCAGGTCGACGGCCTGGTGCAGCGGCTGCGGGCGACCGGCACGGAGAAGGTCGTCATCGGCGTGTCGGGCGGCCTTGACTCGACGCACGCGCTGATCGTGGCCGCCCGCGCCATGGACCTGCTGGGGCGACCCCGGACCAACGTCCTCGGCTTCACGCTGCCCGGTTTCGCCACCGGGGCCGCCACCAGGGCCAGTGCCCACGCCCTGATGGACAGCCTGGGCATCACCGCCGCGGAGATCGACATCCGGCCGGCGGCCCGCCAGCTGCTGGCAGACATGGACCACCCGTTCTCCCGCGGCGAGGAGGTCTACGACATCACCTTCGAGAACGTCCAGGCCGGGCTGCGCACCGATTACCTGTTCCGGCTGGCCAACTCCCGGGGCGGCATCGTGCTGGGCACCGGCGACCTGTCGGAGCTGGCGCTGGGCTGGAGCACCTACGGCGTCGGCGACCAGATGTCGCACTACAACGTGAACTCCGGGGTGCCCAAGACGCTGATCCAGCACCTGATCCGCTGGGTCGGCGGCACCGGCGACTTCACTGCCGAGGTCGGCACCGTGCTGCAGGCGATCCTGGACACCGAGATCTCACCGGAGCTGATACCGGTCAAGGACGGCGAGCCGCCGCAGAGCACCGAGGCTTCCATCGGGCCGTACGAGCTGCAGGACTTCACCCTGTTCTACGTGCTGCGGTACGGCTTCCGGCCGTCCAAGATCGCCTTTCTGGCGTGGCACGCCTGGGCCGACGTCGCCGCCGGCGACTGGCCGGTCGGATTCCCGTCGGAGCGCCGACGGCAGTACGACCTCCCCGAGATCCGGCGCTGGCTCGTCGTGTTCGTCCGGCGATTCTTCGGTTTCGCGCAGTTCAAGCGGTCCGCCATGCCCAACGGGCCCAAGGTCTCCGCCGGCGGCTCGCTCAGCCCGCGCGGCGACTGGCGGGCACCGTCGGACGGCAACGCCGCGGTCTGGCTGGCCGAGATCGAGCGGAACGTACCCGGCTGAGCACTGCTCAGAGCATGCCGAGCAGATGGTCACGCCGGCGTTCCAGCACCTCCGCCGCTGCAGCCGCCGACGGCGGCCCGGGCACTGCGCGGCGGATCTGCGAGTGCACCTGGGCATGCGGCGCACCGGTTCGCGCGGCCACCCGGCCGACCAGTTGGTTCACTTCCCGGCGCAGTTCGGCGGCGGCGCGCCAGCCGGCGTGACCGTCGGACAGGCCCTCTGAAGAGGGGCGGGAGGGGTGGGAGGGCTGCTGCCCGTCCCCCGAGGCGCTACTCAGCTGGTGGCTGCGGGCGGCGGCATCCACCCGCCGCCGCAGATCGGAATCCCGGCGGGACAGCACGGCCGCCGTCTGCTCGGCGGTCAGCAGCCCGGGTAGCCCGAGGTAGGCCTCATCCTCCGCGGTGTCCCCGGTGTCCCCTGTGACCGGGCTCCATCCTGTCGGCTCGGCTGTGACGGCCCGGCCGGAGTGCAGCACATGGGCGAATTCGGCCTGCGAGTCGAGCGTCTCGAACTCGCCGCCGGCGTCCTTCTCGCGGGGTTCGAGCGCCGGCATGTCGAGGATCTGGTCGTCATCGACGTTCTTGGGTGGCGGCGCCAGCACGAAGTTCCGGTCCACTTCCATCTCGGCGGCCAGCGTCAGCAGCGGCCGGACAGCGGGCAGGAAGACCGTGGCCGACTCGTGCACGCCCCGGGCCCGCACCACCCGGCCGACCGCCTGGGCGAAGAACAGCGGAGTGCGGTAGCTGGTCATCCAGGCCAGGCAGGCGGCCCGCGGCACGTCCACGCCCTCGGAGATCATCCGCACGCACACCGCGATGCGTTTGGTCGAGGTACGGAACTCCTCGATCTTCTTCGAGGCCTTGGGGTCGTCGGACAGGATCAGCATCGGCTGTTCACCGGTCAACCGCTTCACCACGTCGGCATAGGCGCGGGCGTCGTCCTGATCGCTGGCCAGCACCAGACCGGCCGCGTCCGGCATGCCGGTGCGGCGCAGGTGGCTGATCCGGTCGTCCATCGCCGCGATGACATGGGGCACCCAGCCGCCGGCGGGATCCAGTGCCGTCTTCCAGGCCGCCGACTCCACCGACTTCGTGCCGGCGTCGGTCAGCGACGCCGCGATCACCTCGCCGGCACTGTTGCGCCAGCGGGAAACGCCGGTGTAGGCGGCGAAGACGACCGGCCGCACCACGGTGTCCGCCAGGGCCTGCCGGTAGCCGTAGCTGTAGTCGGCGATCGAGCGCAGCAGATCGCCGTCCATCTCGTAACCGACGAACGGGATCCGCTCGTCGGGCCGGGTCCGGAACGGCGTGCCGGTCATGCAGAGCCGCCGGTGGACATCGCCGAAGGCCTCGGCGATCGCCTCGCCCCAGCTGAGCCCGTCACCGGCGTGGTGGATCTCGTCCAGGATCACCAGTGACCGCTTCCGGCCGGCCCGGGCCGCGTGGATGATCGGTCGCCCGGCCACCTGGGCATAGGTGGTGACGTAGCCGTGGGCGCCGTCGGGCACCGGGCCCTGCGCATTGGTCATGGTGGGCACCAGGTTCAGGCCCACCGCGGCCGCGGCATCGGCCCACTGGGTGCGGAGGTGGTCGGTGGGCGCCACCACCACGACCCGGTCGACCACCCGGCCCGCGATCAGCCGACGGGCCACGGCCAGCGCAAAGGTGGTCTTACCGGCACCGGGTGTGGCCGTGAGCAGGAAGTCGCGGCCGCCGGCCTGGTCGTAGGCGGCGAGCGCCTCCCGCTGCCACCGCCGCAGACCGGCCAGGACACCGTCCGTCGCGGTCACCACCTGCTCGCCCGCGCCCGGCCCGCGAGTCGACAACGGCTTTGCAACACCACACGCACCGAGCAGCACCGACCAAATCGAGAAGGGAGGGCCGGTTGCCGCGCCGGCCCGGTCGAGGTTACCGGCCGGCACCGACATCGCCGGGCTGCGACCGGTGGCGGCGGGAAGTGTCACAAGTTCGTCCCGCTCTGGAATGTCTTCGCCCAGCCACCGACTTCGCAGGGCATGCTCGTGAGGTGACCAGCGCCAGAGGGGCGGACGACCAGCGCACCGAGCGCCTGCCGCCGCGAGCCCAACCGACGATCGCCCTGGCCAAGCCCTACGAGGCCGGTTCACCGGCCGAAAATCTGACGGTGCCCTGGCACCGGACGGCGACCGGCCCGGTACCGACCGCCGACAGGCCGGTCCGGCACCGCTGGCGGAAGGTGGCCGGGCGGACGGCGTCCAAAGCGTGGAGCGATTCGCTGTTCGGGATGAGCTCGCAGGCCGCCTTCTGGTCGGCGCTGTCGACCGCCCCGCTGCTGCTGGCCCTGCTGGGCTCGGTCGGTTTCGTCGCGAACTGGTTCGGGCCGGACACGCTGATCAAGGTCCACCAGCAGATCGACATCTTCCTGCACAGCATCTTCAACGCCGAGGTCGCGCAGAACCTGGTCGGCAACACCGTCGACACCATCTTGAAGAACGGCCAGGCGGACGTGGTCTCCGTCGGGTTCCTGATCAGCCTGTGGGCCGGGTCATCGGCGATGAGCGCCTTCGTCGAGTCGATCACCATCGCCTATGGTCAGCACGAGGTCAGGCATCCGGTGGCGGAGAGATTCTTCGCGCTGGGCCTCTACCTGGCGGCGCTGGTGTCGGGCGTGTTCATGCTGCCGCTGCTGGCGATCGGGCCTGATGCCCTGCCCAGGCTGTTCCCGCAGGGCTGGCGCGACCAGGTCACGACGATCGTGCAGATCGCCTACTACCCCGGCCTGGTCATCCTGCTGGTGCTGCTGCTCACCACGCTCTACAAGCTGGCCCCCAAGCACCGGCACGCATGGAAACGCGGCGTTCCCGGCGCCATGTTGGCCGCGGTGTTCTTCCTGGTCACCAGCTTCGGGCTCCGGCTGTACCTGTCCTACGTCTACACCCACGGACTGACCTACGGCGCCCTCGCCATCCCGATCACGTTCCTGCTGTTCTACTACTTCGTGGGCATGGCCATCATCATCGGCGCGCAGTTCAACAACGCGCTGCTGGAGTACTACCCGCCGAAGATGCGCAAGCGAGAGATCCGCCGCTGGCAGCGCTACGACCCGGAGCGGGATCCCGCGCCCGAGGCTGCATCGGACTGACCGGTCAGTCGCGGCCCTTCGGCATCGACTCGTAGATCTTCTTGCAATCCGGGCAGACCGGCGAACCCGGCTTCGGGGACTTCGTCACCGGGAAGGTCTCGCCGCACAGCGCGACCACCATGTTCCCCATCACCGCGCTCTCGGCGATCTTCGCCTTGCGCACGTAGTGGAACATCTTCGGCGTGTCATCGCCGGTGGTGTCGTCCGTCAGCTCATCTGGCTTCTCGAGTACCTCGGTCGACGTCATGGCTTGACCCCTTTCGGCTCCGCCGCAGGCGTGCGGTCGCCCGGTACTCCGAGCGGTTGCCCGGGAACATTTGTCAGCACGGCCACTGCCATGATGCCATTCCTGACGTGACCTCGAATCTCCGCGTTCATCCCGACGTCGCCGACGCGCTGGCGCGGGGTCAGGCGGTCGTGGCGCTGGAATCGACCATCCTGGCGCACGGCCTGCCGCGCGGCGACAACCGCCGGATCGCCGACGAGATCGAGGGCCGGGTGCGACTCGCCGGCGCGGTGCCGGCCACCATCGCGGTGCTGGACGGCGCGGTCCAGATCGGCCTGTCGCCGGGTCAGCTGGACCGGCTGTGCGAGTCCGATGACATCGCGAAGCTGTCGGTGCGCGACCTCGGCGTCGCGCTCGCTCTCGGACGAGACGGCGCCACCACGGTCGCCTCCACTTCCGCGCTGGCTCACCGGGCCGGTATCCCGGTCTTCGCCACCGGTGGCCTGGGCGGGGTGCACCGGGGCGCTGCGCAGACCTTCGACGTGTCGGCGGATCTGGGTGTGCTGGCGCGGACACCCGTGCTGGTGGTGTGCGCCGGGGTCAAGTCGATCCTCGATGTGCCCGGCACCCTGGAGTACCTCGAGACGCTGTCGGTTCCGGTGCTGGGCTACCGCACCGACGCGTTCCCGGGCTTCTACCGCTCCGATTCGGGCTTCCGGGTCCCGTGGCGGGTCGAGACCCCGGGCGACGCGGCAGCAGTCGTCCTGGCGCGCCGCGAGTTGTCCACCGACCAGGCTGGTGTAGTGCTGGCCAACCCGGTGCCGCCCGACCTGCAGTTGGACCTGGAGCTGCACGACTCGACACTGCAGGAGGGACTGGCCGTGCTGGCCGCCGAGGGCGTCACCGGCAAGGACGTGACGCCCCGGCTGCTCGAGTTCTTCCACACCAGGACGCACGGTGCCAGCCTCCGGGTCAACGTCGACCTGGTGCTGGGCAACGCCTTTCTGGCCGGCGAGGTCGCTGTGGCGCTGGCCGGGGCCTGATGACTGCGCGAAGCGACGAGCGCGGCGCGACCTCGACGGAGGCCAGGTCGACTCCGGCGCCGCACGGCTCGGTCCGGCCGCACGTCACCGTGGTCGGTGATGTCGGGCTGGACGTGGTGGCCAAGCTGGCCGACGCGGTCGTCTTCGGTCACGACACCCGGGCGCAGGTGTCAGTGGCTCCCGGCGGCGCCGGCGGCAACACGGCGGCCTGGCTGGCGAAGGAGAACGTCGACGTCTCGTTGATCGCCCGCGTCGGCGATGACGAAGCCGGCCGGACCGCCGCCACGGAGCTGCGGGCCGCCGGGGTCGAGTGCTATTTCGCCGTCGATCCGGTGTTGCCGACCTGCTGCGTGGTGGTGCTGGTCGCGCCGGACGGCGATCGGACGATGCTGGCCGACCGGGGTGCCAACGCCGCCTTCTGCGAGGCGGACGTGGCGCTGCCCTCGGTGACCGGCCGGGCGCACCTGCACCTGTCCGGATACGTCCTGCTCGACGCCGGCTCCCGGCCCGCCGGGTTGGCCGCGCTCGCCCAGGCCAAGGCGGCCGGGTGGACGACCTCGGTCGATCCGCAGGCGGCCAACCACATCCCGTCGGTGGGCGCGTCCACGTTCCTGAGCTGGGTGGAGGGCGTCGACCTGCTGCTGCCCAACGACGCCGAGCTCGGAGCGCTGGGCGGAGCGGACGCCGCCCTGCGCGCGGTGGAGTCGATGGTGGTGACGCACGGGCGGCACGGGGCGTCCTGGTACTCGCCGTCGGCCCGGGTGTCGGTGCCGGCGCCGCAGGTCCACGAAACGGACTCCACCGGCGCCGGTGACGCCTTCAACGCCGGGCTGCTGTCCGGTTGGCTGGCCGGCGCCGAACCGCTCGAGGCGCTGCGCGCCGGCGTGCTGGCCGGGACCGCCGCCGCCGCGCACCTGGGCGCCCGGCCGCGCGGCTGAGGGCAGCGCCGTCCCTCCGATGCGGGGGCGCGTGCCGGCCGGCCGGCCGTGGTACCGGACAGGTCGTTGGACCGGGCACACCTCCTCGGGTTCCCGAACACCAACTCGGCCCACGGCGCACCTGCTCTGCTCACCGGACACCTACTCGGCTCACCGAACACCTACTCGATGCCAACGAGGAGATGCTCGGTGAACAATGCAGGTGCTCGGTGGGTCGACGAGCTGTTCGGTGAACAATGCAGGTGCTCGGTGGGTCGACGAGCTGTTCGGTGAGCGCATCCATTTCGCCACCATCGAGCCACGCGCTCATCGTCTACGTGGGGCGTAGTAAGCCTCATCTCGGTGCACCGGCCACGAAGCGCAGTAACCGGTTGTTGATAGATGATTACTGTTGCGCTGCAGCGGCTTCGGCTCGCTTCCGATCGCCACGACCATTGCCATCCGACCCTCGACCGGATAGAATAGAACGTATGTCCACGGCCACCGACACCGAATCCTCGGTGACGGCTGCGCCAGCTGAAATGGGCGGGGGCGCTCAGCTGAAATGGCTTTTGGACGCCGTGACAGATATCGAGTCCAACGCCTCCGACGCGGTGCTGATCGACCGGATCGCGGCTCTGGAACGGCTCAAATCCGGCTGCGCCGCGGCGCAGGCCCGGCTGACCGCCAC
>CAXSEW010000136.1:0-8898 GCA_964236185.1 uncultured Nakamurella sp.
CGGACCGGCTTTAGTCGAGGAAGCGGCGAGACGCGTTGCCAGATCTGTAATGTCCGCCGGCAGTGCAAGCCGGCTGACGCGTTCGACCTGCTCCAGGCTGTACCCGCGACCCAGCAGGAAACGCACCTCCGGATTCTGCAGCGGTACCGACCCGAAGCCGGTCGGCGAAGGTAGTCGCGCACCCGAGCCCACGGAAGATATCGAGTAGACGATCAGCTTGGTGCGGCCGTCCTCGCGGGCGGCCGCCTCGACAGTCCCGGCAAGCGCCGTACCGATGCCGAGCCGTCGGCATTCGGGCAACACCCGGACGTCGACCCAGCAGGTCTCCGGCTCGTCCAGCAATGCGTCGATCGAACCGCGACCAACGATGCGGCCGTCCACGCGCGCGGCAAACATCCAATGCCTGTGGTGTTCGTCGAGCCACCGCGGCAGCATCTCCGCGGGCGAGAAGCTGAGCTCGTTCGTGCCGAAGCTGTGCGCCTCGACCACGTTCCGGACGTCGATCGCCGCGATGAAGTCCGCAGCGTCGGGGGCCTCGATCAGCGCGGGAATCCTCACCCGCGAGATGGTGAACGCCACCGTCGTCACGATTGCTCCTTTGGCTTCAATCGGCGGGGTAGGGTGCCGCCTGCGATGACGATCCTCCGGCGAGCGGACTCGCGCACCTGATTTATTCCGGCCGTCGGGTGCGTCCTTCGGCGAGTCAGCGATCAATCCGGCTCCGGCTATGTGTCCGTCATGCCATGTCCGGCGCGTTCGCCTGAACCGTGATCGTTGACCGGATCTTTTCCGCATCTGCCGACCGCCCATTCCGCACTCCAAGGCATCTCGACTACCTGCACAAGCCCTAAGGAAAGGGACGCTTGGACAACCTTGGCGATGACGACCGGTGGTACTTCGCCGTCGTGCCGGAGGGTGCGATCGGTGAGGTCCTCGGCGACTCACCGCCTGGGTCGACGGCATGTTCGACGTGCCGTTCCTGCTCGGTGCTTGGCGTGCGCTCGGCCGGTACGAGGTGCCGGACGACCTGCCCATCTTGGATCTGGACGAGGCGCGGGCCCTGCTTGATCGGGGGTCGAGGCGCACTCAGGTCGTCGGCCGCAACCGCGGCGCCTCGCAGACCTGGTCGCTCAGCATCTTCCGGGAGCGAACCCACGAAGGGTTGAGGGAATGGGCCGGTGTGCGGTGGTGGTCCTTCCAGCGCCCCCGATGGCCGGTGCTTGGGCTGTGGGCGCCGCCAGGCGAGCCCGCGGTGTATCGGATCGTCGGCGTGGACGTTCTCGATCTGAACCATCCTGCAGTGGCGGACGCCGCCCGAACCCGGGCCAAGAGGATCCGCTGACGCGCATCATCGGAGGGGATACGGCACACGCGCAGCACCATCAGAAACCGCACGCGCCCTGGTCCTCTGCCGAGCCGAACGCAGCCCCGAACCCGACTACAACCGGCCGCCAGCTCGAAACACTGAACGCTGCGGCCCTGCGGTCATCGAGGTGACTCGGTCCGCGATCATGGACTGCTACGGCCGCCAGGCCTTTAGCAGATTGCCGTTTGCAGGGCGGTCCAGGTCTTCCCGCCCACCGAGCCGTCAGCAGGAAGTCCGTGATCTGTCTGAAATCGAATGACAGCCGCTTTTGTATCGGTAGTGTAGATCCCCCAGTTCTTCGAACTGCCTTCGACGTCGTCCATCCCGTAGTTCGAATGTCCCAGCAACCTTTGCAGCTCACCCACCCACACTGAAGTCTGGCCGGGAGTCACTATCGTCACGAGCGACGCCGGTGAGGCAGGGCACAGGCAGCTGATGAATTCGTTGACTCCTGTCGACGTGCTTCGAATGAACGCATCTGCTGGACCGGCAAGACGGGCGTCGCAGCCGTCGTTCGGCGAGGCGAAGGTGCCTACGTACAGCGCGTATGCGCTGGTCGACCCTGCGAAGATGTGCCAGCTGGCCGTGGTCTCGGTCCAACGCGCATCCGCTGGCAACGTTCCGGATGCTCTGATCTGGGCGACTCTTGCCTCGTAGTCGGCCCGAGCCCGGTCGGACGCGATCTGCACGATGTAGCCGGTGTTGCACGAGAAGGAGGCGTTGGGGCCGCCCATGGGGTCGGGCTCCGCGACGGCTGTATTCGGCGCGGGCGTGTCGTCGATGTACGTCGCTTCGGTCGTTGGCGCCTCGGTAGACGTGGTGTCAATCGGCGGCGCCTCGACAGTGGCGGTGACAATCGGCGGCGGCGCCTCGACGGACGTGGTGGCCGTGTGGGTGACGGTCATGGTCACCGGATCCGGAACCGTGATTAGCTCCGGCATTGGCCTGACGGTTGTCCGTGAGCTTGAAACAGTCGGCACGGCAGTGGTTGCCGGTGGGCCAGCCTGATCTGTGGTCGCCGGTCTGCGCAGGACTATCACGGCGATTCCTGCAATCAACAGCACCACAATGCTCGCCGCACCGTTCATGACCCATTGCTTCATACGCCGCCGCGTCGGCGGTAGCTCCATTGCGACGGGGGCAACTGCGGCTCCGTGGGGCGCTGATGCGAATGCGGTCGACGAACGAGCGTCCGGTGTGCTCGACCACGCCATCGTCTGTTTGTCCGGCCCTCGGGGACTGCTCAGGCTGCTGCCGCAGTTGACGCAGAACTTTGCGAATTGATTTGTCGCCCCGCAGGCGCTGCAGCTCGACACTAGGACTCCTTGCTGGTTGGTTACCTCGAAGCTTGCGACCGATCTCGGATGGCGATAGAAAGACGCCTAGGAATCGAGTCTCGCGGCGGCGTTGCCGGCTCGTGCATCAGCCTCCGAGATCGTCAGCCTGCCGCGGTGGGAAATTTCATACTGGTATGGACCCTGCGCAGCTGGAACATCTGGAATCGAAAACGTGAAGTAGCATTCGTCGGAGTCTTGACGAACTCCGAAACCCAAGTTGCCCACACCGACGATGGTGCCAGCATTGTTGTAGACGGTGATATTCGTTCCGGTATAGATGTCGTCGTGCCCACCACTGCCCTCACACCCTCCGCTGGTGAAGGTCGAGTTGTCATCGACCAGGGTGAGCGAGCCTGACATGCTGAAGGTTGGTGTCAACCTGGCACCGGAACCTCGTCCAGTCAGCACAATGCCGACGACGACGACTGCCACGAGGGCAGCAATCTCAGCTATCAGGATGAACCCATTCTTGCGTTTGGTGGGAGCGACTGGTTCTTGAATGGGGTAGTGGCCCGCTGAAATCTGGTGCAGCGGGTTCCATGGTGCGGACACTTGCTGCGGGCCGGTGATCGCCATTTGCAGCTCCGCGAGCGGGGCGACATAGTCGAGCGGTGCGACGTAGTGTGGTGACACGTCGGGCGCAACCGGCGAGACAGGTTGCGCTGCAGCGAAGACTACGCCGCAGGCCGCGCAAACCGGTCCCAGTAGATCAGCCCTCGGTGATCCGCACTCTCCGCAGAAGCCAGTAGGCCGACGGTAGAAATACTCTGCGCTCCCTTGGCCGGCTTCTGTGCCTTGCTGGGTCATGACATATTCCTTCCGCAGCCACGGCTGCCCAGTTGGTAGGACCGACCAGCTACATTTCGGTCACGCTGACGTCCTTGAATTAACCGCTGCAGGACGAAGGAGGCATGACCTCCAGCCGTGCCACGTCTATGCAGGCGGGCACTGTCCGCCACAGTGCTTGCGGTACAGCATCCCGGTCGACCGAGCAGTTGTACCGGTGAAACCACACATCCACCCCACGGGGGCGCCCTATCATCCGCACAGGGCGCCCGGTCGTCACGTGCTGCGTATGTCGGAGCAAAGTGCGAGACGCTCAGTACCGTTGGTGCACCGCACTCGTCCGGCCGACATCGGAAACCGACCCGCGGGATCAACTGGCCAGCGCGAGCGCCCCGAACCCGGCCACCAGCTCAGCCGGGCGTCTCGTGCCCGTCGTCATAGACAGCATCGAGCGGCGGTGGAGTTGCTCGGCACGGCGCCCATCCGGCAGAACCAGCCGTTGGCGGCGTCGCGAGTCGCCTACCAGTCCCGTAGTCCGGGTCTTCGAGGTGGCCGAGCAGAGCCCGGACGTGGCTGCAGGTGATGCGGCAGCGAACGCACCCGTGTATAGCAGGTTGGTCGCCGACAACCCGTTCATGCCGGTGAACTGGCGGCGTAGGTCCTGCGCCAGCGTTTGATGACCCCCGGAGCCCCACGGCTCTGGCTGTTGCCGCTCGAGGATGAGCCGTGCGCAGGTGAACATGGCGGGCAACGTTGCCGGCGGGACGCGGCAGAGTCTGAAGGGTGTGCTCCAGTGGGTCGAGGAGATCACCATCATCACTGACAGGCAGTCGCCGGCCGGTTCATCGACAAGACGGTTGACTGAAGTCGGTGTCCCGTCGAGCGCCGATCCCGCGGCTGGCCATCGATCATGGCTGTCGAAAGAGATGCAATGCGAGAGAATGTCACTGTTCGCAACAGTGGCATTACGCTCGGTCGAGTAACGTCGGCCACATGACCGACGACGACAGCTCGCGCGGGCCCGGCGAGCAGGTTCCCGTCGCTGACGAAGGGCCCTCCGTCGCCGCTGACGACGGCCAGCTCGCCCCCAACGCAGCACCACCAGCGACAGACAGCGCTGCGGAACCGGTGACCGACAGTCAGGCCGTAGCCGAACCGTCCAAAAACCGGTTCGCCACCACCTACGTTCCGCCGCCCCCCACGCCGCAGTTCAAGAACCGGCGCCGGTTGACTCCGGAAGAAGCCGAAGAGCAGCGCAAGCGGCGGGCTGTCCGGCGACGTCGCCGACGCCTGAACGGACTCGTCCTTGCCGCCGCTGGCTCCATCGTCCTACTGACTGCCGGGTGGGTGGCCTGGCGGACGTACCAGGCGTACACGCATCTGCAGGCTGCCTCGGACCAGGTCGCCGAGTTCCAGCTGGAGATCAAGGACGTCAGTTCTATCGATCTGACGGCGACCGATGCCACCATGGCGAGCTTCCAGCAGGAGTCGGTCAAGGCCCTGAACGCTGTCTCCGATCCCTTCTATCGGGCAGCGAGCCATGTCCCATGGGTGGGTCCGAATCTGAGGGCGATCGCCGAGGTGACGACGACGGTGCACTCGTTGTCCGTCGACGTGGTCCCGTCTCTGGTGAAGATCGCCAAGACGCTGAACCCGGCGGCGCTGGCCCCGAAGGACAGCGCCATCGACCTCACGCCCATCGAAGCGGCGTCGCCGTTGCTGCAGAAGGCGGATGCGGCGGTCAACGCGTCCAGGGTTCGGTTGGCTGCGATTGACCGGACTGCCGTCGTCGGACCGATCGCAGATGCCGTTCTCCAGCTGTGGCGGAAGCTGGACCAGGCGTCCACTGTGACCGCCAGTGGTGCCCGAGTCGCCCGGCTGTTGCCGCCTATGCTCGGCTCGACGACGCAGCGCACCTACCTCGTCGCGTTCCAGAATCTGGCGGAGGTGCGGTCGACGGGCGGCATCTTCGGCTCGTTCGCGGTGGTGCGCGTCAACCAGGGTCGGATCTCCATCCTCGACAGCGGGCGCGCGAGTTCCTCGATCGGCATCTTCGATCCGCCCATCGAGCAACTCGAGCCGAAGGTGGTGAAGACGTACACCACCTTGCCGGCCGTCTACCCGCAGGACGTCAACCTCCGACCGGATTTCCCGTCGGCTGCTGCGCTTTTCGCGAAGATGTACAGCACAAGAAGGGGCATGGCTTTGGATGGCGTCATCGCCACCGACCCGGTAGCGCTTTCCTATGCGATGAACGGGATGGCCCCAATTGATATCGGTGACGGCCTGACTGTGACCAGTCAGAACGTGGTCGCCACCCTGCTGTCCACTGTGTACAGCAAGTTCCCGGCGTACTCGGACCAGCCTGCCCGCGACAGTTTCCTCGCCATGGCGACCACCACCGCATTCAAGCACGTGATGACGGGCACGGGAACTGCCGGTACCACCATGTCGGGACTGAAGCAGGCGGCCGCCGAGCGTCGAATCCTCATCTGGAGCGCACACAGCACAGAGCAGGCGGACATCGCCAAGACCTCCCTTGCCGGGACGCTGTCGGACACCCTGGACAAACCCAGCATCGGGATCTTCCTGAACGACGCTACGGCCGCGAAGCTCGACTACTACCTGACCAATTCCGTCGAAGTGGCCGCCGGCGAGTGCCAGCCCGACGGTCGACGTCAACTCAACGTGACCGTCAAGATCGCCTACAACCCGCCTACCGGGCTGCCGCGGTACGTCCTGGGCGATCTGCTGGTCGCCAAGCCTTATGTTCTGCAGACCAATGTCCTGGTCTTCGCCCCCGTGGGCGGGGGCATCGTCAACGCCAGCCAGAATGGGTTCACCGGTGTCAGTCGAGGTGAGGACCGCTCGCGGGAGGTCGGCCAGGTGACGGTGACCCTGTCGCCCGGTCACATTGGCGTCGTGAAGATGACCCTCCTGGCTGCTGCGTCCGGACCCGGTGACGCTCGCTCTGCGCCACCATCACTGGTCCTGACGCCGGGCGTCCGGCCATGGCACAGCACAGTCGAAGCAATTGGATCTTGCGGCTCAGATGGCTGACAGGCAGCAGCCTGAAGGGATTTTGCGGGTACAGAAGCCTGAGATGAATCACGTATGGGCGAAAAATCGGAGCTCAGGCCACTCCATTGGCCGGTAAGGTTTACCTAGCGCTACCGTGCACCAGCGTTTACTGGCGTCGGTGAATCGTCGGCACAAGCGAAGCCGACGAAGCTAACGCAGTGTCACCCTCCGAGGTTCGCGACACTCGGTTCTTCTTCACAGGTACCTTACGATCTCAATTAGAGAACTCCCGCCGGGGCAGTTGGGGGGTGCAGTACCTACTTGAACGGGGAACCGAATGCTACGAAAGATTCTCACCACCTTTGCGCTCGTGTTCCTCGGAATATTCCTCGCCACAAACGGTGCGATCGCCGCGCCAACTCCGTACCCCCCGCCCCCGGCCGTCGCCGTGGCCGTCAACACCACGGTGGTCCCGACCGGCGGCAGTGTCGATTTCACTGGCAGCGGGTACCAGCCCGGCGAACTGGTGAGAATCACCGTGTATTACCGTACGGCCTCGGGGGCCCTTGTGGCCGGCGGAACCTACGAAGTCCGGGTAGACGCCAACGGAAACTTCTCCCTTGATTTTGCATTGACGCAGGCTGGAATGGCAACATTATCCGCATATGGGGAAAGTAGCGGACGTACTGGAACCCTCGATGTCAGCGTACGCAATGGAAGTCCGCCGACAAGCGAAGGGACCACTACGGTGCCTGGGGCTCCCAATGAAACAGTGACCGGCTCGACGCTCACCATCAATCCCGGCGGTCCCACGAGCACTGATGCGAACGGCAATCCGGTGTATCCCCCGAGCACTGATGCGAACGGCAATCCGGTGTATCCCACGAGTACTTATGCTAACGGTAATCCTGTGTATCCCGCGATCACTGACTCCAACGGTAATCCCGTCGGCGCTGATGATACCGAGGCTGCTGGTAATCCCATCGGTGCAGGCAACGCCCCTGGTGACGGCGACTCAGGGATTGGTAGCGGTGGACTGGCCTCGACCGGCGCGAGCATCGCCGGCCCGTTGACTGTCGGTGCGGGTGCACTTCTCGCCGGGCTAGCTTTACTATTTTTTGGCACGCGCCTTGCAACTAGGCGACGATCGGGCTCAAGTACCCAACATTGATTGATGACTAACCCCGAAATTCGTTCAGCGAAGAAGCGCCCTACGGCCAAGTTGGCTTATGGGCGCTTCTTCGTTTCACAGGGGCGCCACCACAACCGACCAACACATCTAGCTTGAACCACGAAAGCACCCTGTAGGAAGCAATGAAGATCCATCGTAATAATTTCACAGAGATCCGACGTAACACCTGACACAATTGACTCCGTCAGCAACTGTTACCGTCGGACACACAGTGACCTCCTGTCTTCATCGACATGAGCCGTCGGCCGGCGCTGCAGGTTCTCGAAGGGGCACAATACATGAAGTACTTGCATTACCTACGTCTAGTCCGCAAGAATTGCTGGATCGTCGGTCTGGCCCTCATCGTTTGCCTCGGTGTGGGCGCGCTGGTTAATTCATCAACTCAGAAGCTATATGCAAGCACAGTAACCTTCTTTGTACAAACGCCATCGGATCAGCTGAGCACTGCCGCGCAGGGTGACACCTTCGGGCAAAAACGGGTAAACTCCTATGCTAAGTTAGCAAATACTGACCGGCTACTTAAGCCCGTGCTGGCCGACACTAACGTACCCCTCACAATCAATCAACTATCAGCCGAAATAACCGCGACCGGCGACGTCAATACTGTCCTGCTAACTGTCACTGTCACCGATCCGCAGCCGGAGCGTTCCAGACTTATCGCCTCTTCCGTCGCAACGCAATTCGTGAAGTTAGTTAGTGCTTTGGAAAGCACTTCCACCGGTGGCAGCCCTACAGTAAGTCTAGAATTAGTCTCTGGCCCAACCTTCAATTCCACGCCGGTAGTACCTCGTCCATTGCTAAACTATGGCCTCGCAGGGGTCCTCGGATTACTGCTGGGGCTCGGTCTCGCAGTGTTACGTGATACTTTGGACACTTCAATTCGCACATCCCAGGAGCTCGAGCAGTCAGCAGGCGCCGTAGTCATCGGAGTGATTGCATTCGATGAAACTGCAAAAGCAAGACCGCTCATTGTTGATGGGCACGCCCAGTCCATCAGAGCCGAAGCCTTTCGCCAACTCCGAACCAACCTCGAGTTCGTGGACGTTGATCACCCCGCTAGAACTCTTGTAATCACGTCATCACTGCCAAACGAGGGAAAGTCGAGTACCGCAGCGAACCTAGCAGTCATGTTTGCTGACGCAGGGAAAGAAGTACTCCTCATTGAGGGCGACCTACGGCGTCCGCGAGTTGCTGAC
>CAXSEW010000137.1:0-8872 GCA_964236185.1 uncultured Nakamurella sp.
CCGTAGCCGTCGGCCATCAGCCGCTGCACGGCGAGACCGGGCAGCTGCCGCAGGCCGCCCAGATCCTCGAAGTTGGTGGTGAAGGCGCCGAATCCGCCCTCGGTCAGGAACGACCGCAGACCGAGCTCGATCCTCGCCCCGTCGCGAAGCGAGGAATGGCGGTCCCCGCCGGGCAACAGCTCCGACGCCACCTGGTAGGTGTCGGCGTACTCGGTGACCAGTGCGCTGACGGCGTCGTCCGTGGCCGCGTCGACGCGGGCCACCAGGTCGTTGACACCGTAGGTGTTGACCGACACGCCGAACTTCAGCTGCGCCTCCACCTTGTCCCCCTCGGTGACCGCGACATCCCGCATGTTGTCGCCGAAGCGGGCGAGCCGGAGGCTGCGCACCGCCGCGGCGCCGGCGGCGGCGCGCTGCCAGGCACCGACCCGGGCCGCCACCCGCGGATTGCTGACGTGCCCGGCCACCGTCTTGCGGGCCATGCCGAGTCGGGTCTGCAGGTAGCCGATCTCCCGGTCGCCGTGCGCGGCCTGGTTGAGATTCATGAAATCCATGTCGATCTCGGCCCACGGCAGATCCACGTTGGCCTGGGTGTGCAGGTGCAGCAACGGCTTCCGCAGCGCATCGAAACCGGCGATCCACATCTTGGCCGGCGAGAAGGTGTGCATCCAGATGATCACCCCGACGCAAGTGTCGTCGGCGTTGGCATCGAGCATCATCCGCCGGATCGCCGCGGCATCCGTCAGCACCGGGAGCCACTGCACCGGCAACCCGAGTTCCGGGCTGGCGTCGAGCTCGGCGGCGATCTTGCGCGACTGCGTCGCGACCTGGTCGAGCGTCTCGGGACCATAGAGTCCCTGGCTACCGGTCAGGAACCAGCAGCTGCGGGCCGGATCGGTCATCGGTCACGTCCTTGCGGTGGTGGGGTGTCAGGCACGGGGTTCACGTGGCACAGCAGGGTGGGCAGCGGTCAGACCTGCCCGTAGACGTGCTGGTACCGGTCGAAGAGCGAGTCGATGGCCGCGTCCGGGAGGCGCACCAGCTCGCCGAGCTGGGCCGCCAGGAAGACGGCGCGGCAGACCTCCTCGCACATCACCGCCGACTTCACCGCGGACCGGGCGTCGCGGCCGACGGTGAACGGGCCGTGGTTGCGCATGATGACCGCCGGAGACCGGCTGCCGCGCAATGTCTCCACGATGCCCTGCCCGATCGAGTCGTCGCCGATCAGGGCGAACGGGCCGATCGGGATGTCGCCGCCGAACTCGTCGGCCATCATGGTCAGGACGCACGGCACCGGCGTGCCGATCGCCGACCAGGCGCAGGCGTAGGACGAATGGGTGTGGACGATGCCACCGACCTCGGGCAGGTGCCGGTAGACGTACGCGTGCGCCGCGGTGTCCGACGACGGCGCGCCGGAACCCTCGACCAGCGCGCCGTCGAGATCGGTGACCACCATCGCGTCGGCGCGGAGGTCGTCGTAGGACACGCCCGACGGCTTGATCACCATCAGGTCACGTCCCGGCACCCGCGCCGAGACGTTGCCGGCGGTCCAGCTCACCAGATTGTTCTTCGGCAGCTCGGCATGCAGCAGTGCAACCTCGGCGCGCAGGTCCTCGACGATGGCCCGGATGTCGGCGGTGACCGTCATACCGGCACCGACGGCGCCGCGCCGACCTCGGCCGACCCGGCAGGCGCGCCGGCCGGAACAGATCGGTGCGCACGTCGCTGCAGCGCCTTCAACCGGTGCATCACGTCGTTCCCGCCACGCCCGAAGTAGTCGTGCAGCGTGGTGTATTCGGCGAACAGCTCGTCATAGGCGGCTTTGTTGGCCGGCTCCGGGAGGTACACCGATCGCTGCACCCGTCCCATCGCCGCTGCGGCGGCGGCCATGTCCGGGTGATACCCGGCCGCGACAGCGGCGTGGATGGCGGAGCCGAGCGCCGGCCCCTGGTCGGAGGTGATGATCGACAGCGGGACGCCGGTGACGTCGGCGTAGATCTGCATCAGCAGCGAGTTCTTGGTCAGGCCACCGGAAACGATCAGTTCCCGCACCGGAACGCCTGCGGCGTCGAATGTTTCCATGATGGTGCGGGTACCGAAGGCGGTCGCCTCGATCAGCGCACGATAGATGTCCTCCGGCCGGGTCGCCAGCGTCTGACCCACGATCAGACCGGACAGCTCGTGATCCACCAATACCGAGCGGTTGCCGCTGTGCCAGTCGAGCGCCAGCAGGCCGTGTTGGCCAATGCGTTGGGCGGCAGCAAGTTCGGACAGCAACTCGTGCACGCTCTGCCCGGCGGCCTCGGCTCTGCGCAGATACTCCTGCGGCACCCCCGACGCGACGAACCAGCCGAAGATGTCACCGACCCCGCTCTGCCCGGCTTCGTACCCGTACAGCCCGTCGCTGATGCCGCCGTCGACGACACCGCACATGCCGGGTACCTCACGCAGCTCCGAGGAGTTCATCACGTGGCAGGTCGAGGTGCCCATGATGGCCACCATCTGCCCGGGCGCCAGCGCGTTGCCCGCTGCCACCGTGACATGGGCGTCGACATTGCCGACGGCCACAGCGATGCCGGCCGGCAGCGTGGTGATCTCGGCGGCCTCGGCGGAGAGTGTGCCCGCGGTGGAACCCAGGGCACCGATGGTGGCGGCCAGCTTGGTGTCGACGAAACCGGCGAAGTCGGGATTCAGCCCGGCCAGGAACCCGGCGCTCGGGTAGGCACCGTCCTGCCGCATCCCTTTGTAACCGGCACTGCAGGCGTTGCGCACGTAGCGACCGGTGAGCTGCCAGACGATCCAGTCGGCTGCCTCCACCCAGTGCTCCGTTGCCGCGTAGACCTCCGGGTCCTCCTCCAGCAGCTGCAGGCCTTTGGCGAACTCCCACTCGCTGGAGATCAGCCCGCCGTAGCGCGGCAGCCAGGTTTCGCCGCCCTCCCTGGCCAGCTCGTTGATCCGGTCGGCCTGCGGCTGCGCGGCGTGGTGTTTCCACAGCTTGACATACGCATGCGGCCGGTCCGAATACTGCGGCAGCTCGCACAGCGGGGTGCCGTCGCCGGTCACCGGCAGCACCGTGCAAGCGGTGAAATCGGTTCCCACGCCAACGATGTCCGCCGCATCGACGCCGGCCGCGGCGATTGCCGCCGGGATCGCGGACCGCAGCACGTCGACGTAGTCGCTCGGTACCTGGAGCGCCCAGTCCGGCGGCAGCGGGCGGCCGGTAGCGGGGAGCGTCCGGTCCAGAACGCCGTGCGCGTAGTCGTGGACGGCTGAGCCCAGTTCGGCGCCGTCGTGGACCCGGACGACGACCGCGCGGCCGGACAAGGTGCCGAAGTCGACGCCGAGCACCAGCGCGCGTTGCTGATCCACCGTCATTGGTGCCTCTCCTACCAGGGATATTGCTCCTGCGCACGGCCACTGTTCCGGGCCGGTGCGTCCAGCAAGTGTTAACGTTCACAACCTTGACGTCAACCCCTGCCGCGTTCTTTCTTCCCGTCGGTCGGCGGCGCGGTGCTCTCCCGCACGATGAGCCGTGGGGCCAGCGGCGTGGTGGTGTCCGCCTGGCCGGCCAGCGCGGCGAGCAGGATGCCGATGCACTGCCGGCCGAGCGCCTGGAAGTCCTGCTCCACCGTCGTCAGTCCGGGGATGAAGTGGGCGGCGCCGGGGATGTCGTCGAAGCCCACCACCGAAACCTGTTCCGGCACCGATACTCCGGCGTCGTGCAGCGCCCTGGTCAGGCCGAGCGCCATCAGGTCGTTGGCGGCGAAGACCGCAGTCGGCAGGGTACCCCGGAGCAGCCGCCGGCCGGCCGCCTCACCGCTCGCCGCCGTCCAGTCCCCGGTGAGCGGGCGGCTCGGTCGCAGGCCGGCCGTCCGCATCTCGCTCTGCCAGCCACGCAGCCGCGCGGTCGCGTCGAACCACGGGTCCGGTCCCTTGACGTGCACGATCCGGCGGTGGCCTAGGTCGAGCAGATGGCGCGTCGCCAGCCGGGCACCGGTCTCCTGATCGACGGAGGTGATGTGCAGGCCCGGCGCCGGTGCCGTTCCCGCGGCCACCATGACCACCGGGACGCGGGCCACGAACGGATCTGCCGCGTGGGCCAACGCGCCCTCGGGCGCAATGACGATGATGCCTTCGACGCCCTGATCGACGAAGTGCTGCAGGTCGGCCGCGCCGGTGCCGGTGCCGGCGACGCTCGCCACGCTGACGTAATAGCCGGCGTCGCGGGCCGCGTTCTCGACCCCGATCAGCGCACTACTGGGCCCCCACAGTGTCGAACCGCTGGTCAGCACGCCGATCATCGAGGACCGCCGGGTCACCAGGGTGCGCGCGGCGCTGTTCCGTCGGTAACCGAGCTCCGCAATGGCAGCCAACACCCGGTCGCGGGTCTCCGGCCGGACGTTGGGCAAATCGTTCAGTACCCGGGAGACCGTCTGGTGCGAGACACCGGCGCGGCGGGCGACGTCGTGCATCCCCGGGACCCGCGGCCGGTCTACTTGCGGACGGACCACCGGGACGGCTCCTTCCTGGCGCACCGGCACCGGTCGTGGTGTCTCGTCGCCCTGGATTGATACCCGAGTCCCCTGCTACGGCACGATATCCCCGGGCGCCGGTCCGGTGTAGCGGGCGGTCGGCCGGAGACGCGCCGGCGTAGGCCAGCAGTCCGGTTCGTTCGCCGATGATCTTCGCCAGTTCGCCGGCCGCAGCAACCGACTAGCGGTAGGCGGGTCCGCCCTCCATCGACTCGAGTCGGACCGCCGCCCGCGGATCCCGTCGGCGGTAGATCAGGGAGCCGAAGCCCGGTAGCCGGTGGTCGTCCCGGTCGGCGACTGACGGTTCGAGCAGATCAGGGAATGTCCACCTCGTCGCCCAGCGCGATCACACCGGAAACCTGCGCTACCCCGCGGTACCCCCGTGCGCCATCGTCGAGGTCGATCAGCGCCTGCCTGACCGCATCGTCGACGGACGCCGACGGTTCCTGGCGGAGGCAGTACCGGCTGAACTCCACGCACGGCTCGGCGACCCGGACCCGGGTCAGCCCGATCGGGCCGCCTGCGGTGAGCACCGTGACGGCGGGCGGCATCGCCCGCCGGGCCAGCCCGTCCGGGGCGTCCAGCAGGATCGTCTCGCCGGCCATGCCCTCCGTCAGGTGGTCCCCGTAGTCGGCTCTGAGTCGGGCGTAGTCGCCGGTGCCCATCAGGGAGATACCACCGTTCCCCTTGCGGTCCCTGGTGTGCGGGTGATCGACGTGGTGGACATCCAGGATGGAACCCAGGCTCCGCGCCAGCCCGACCACACCCGACGGACCGACCTCGATCCGTGGCACCGACTCGATCATCGACGGATCGTAGCGGCGCAGCGGCGCCCGGCCGACCTTCACCGGGTCGGTCTGCACCTGCAGCCGGACGATGCGGTACCTCACGACGGCGCTCCGGCGTCAGCCCCAGCGACGGCCGGATCGGACACGGGCCGGGGGGCGGGATCGATGGTGAACCGGGTGTGCCGCCCGGCCGGCAGCAGCTGCCGGACCTCGAGCACCCGCTCCGGAGCGACATCGACGGTGGCGTACCCGGGATCGGCGGTGCCCAGCTCCAGCAGCGGCAGGCCGAACGGGTCGAACGCGGCCGACCGGCCGATCCCGGCCCGCCCGATCTGGTCCGCGGCCACGACGTAGCAGACGTTCTCGATGGCCCTGGCCCGCAACAGCGTCAGCCAGTGCTCCTCCTTCAGCGGCCCGCGTACCCAGGCGGACGCGATGGCGAGCACCTGCGCGCCACGCGCCTGCAGCACCCGGAACAGCTCGGGAAAGCGCAGGTCGTAACAGGTGGCGAAACCGACTGCGATGCCGCCGATGTCGAGCACCGGTGGCGCCTGGTCACCGGGGCTGATGGAGTCGGATTCGAGATGGGAAAAAGCGTCATAGAGATGGATCTTCCGGTACGCCGCCGCGACCGTGCCGCCCTGCAGCACGACCAGCGTGTTGTGCACCCGGACCGAATCCGGATCCGGCACGAAAGTGCCGGCGGCGATGGCGATCCCGTATTCCGCCGAGGCCGCCGCCAGGGTGGAGACGAACGGCCCGTCGAGCGGCTGCGCTGCCCGGACCGGTGCCGTCGGGTCCTGGAGGAACGCCACCAGCGACCCCTCGGGTGCCAGCAGCAGCTGAGCACCGCCGGCAGCGGCGCGGGCCGCCTCCGTCACCAGATGGTCGGCGTTGGCAGCCGGATCGGTTCCGGGGTCGAACTGGCTGAGCGCGATGCGCATGGCCGGCACCTGTCCTTTCCCTCGTCAGACCCCGGTCGCGGGGTACATCGTTGCCGAACGATCTGCGCACGGTGGCGCAGCCGGAGCGCCGCCTACGGAACGATGGAGACCATCTTCCCCAGCACGACGACGACCTTGCGCGGCGCCGCACCGGCGAGCAGCTCGACGATCTTCTCCTCCGCCAGCGCCGCCGCCTGCACCTGATCACTCGTGGCGTCGGCGGCTACCGACACCCTGGACCGCACCTTGCCCTTCACCTGGATCGGGTACTGGATCTCCTCCGCCACCAGCAGTGCCGGGTCGGCCGTCGGGAAAGGCCCGTGTGCCAGCGAGGTGTCGGAGCCCAGCCGGGCCCAGAGCTCCTCGGCGATGTGCGGCGCCAGGGGCGCGGTCATCAGCACCAGCGCCTGCGCCACCACCCGCGGGGTCGGCGCCGCGGACTTCGTCAGATGATTGGTCAGCACGATCAACTTGGCGATCGCGGTGTTGTAGGACATGGCCGCGTAGTCGGCGGTGACCCCGTCGATGGTGCGGTGCAACAGCTTCAGCGTCTGCTCGTCGGGTGCGTCGTCGGTGACCAACGGCTCCCCCGTCTGCTCGGACACCACGGCCCGCCACAGCCGCTGCAGATATCGCTGGGAGCCGACCACGTCGCGGGTCTGCCACGGCCGCGAGATGTCCAGCGGCCCCATGCCCATCTCGTACATCCGGAAGGTGTCCGCGCCGAAGCGGTCGCACATCTCGTCCGGGGTCACCACGTTCAGCAGCCGCTTGCCCATCTTGCCGTAGGTCTGGCTGACCGGCCGGCCCTGGTAGTGGAACGAGTTACCATCTGCCGAAATGGCGACATCCTCGGCGGGCACATAGGTCCCGCGCTCGTCGGTGTAGGCGTACGCCTGGATGTAGCCCTGGTTGAACAGCTTCCGGAACGGCTCCTCGCTGGAGACGTGCCCGAGGTCGAACAGCACCTTGTGCCAGAACCGGGAGTAGAGCAGGTGCAGCACCGCGTGTTCCACGCCGCCGACGTACAGATCGACGCCGCCGGTATCACCCGGTCGGTCACTATCTTTGCCCATCCAGTACTTCTCGACCGCCGGGTCGACGAACACCTTGTCGTTGGTGGGGTCCAGGTACCGCAGCTCGTACCAGCAGGAGCCGGCCCACTGCGGCATCACGTTCAGCTCGCGCCGGTAGGTCCTCGGCCCGTTCCCCAGATCCAGCTGGACGGTGGCCCACTCCGTGGCCCGG
Organism: uncultured Nakamurella sp.; assembly: GCA_964236185.1. Lineage (GTDB taxonomy): Bacteria > Actinomycetota > Actinomycetes > Mycobacteriales > Nakamurellaceae > Nakamurella. Next base: position 7,513 of record CAXSEW010000137.1, read on the forward strand.
CCCAGCGGCGGAACGGGTGTCGAGTTCGCATCCATCAGATCGAACGACTGCGGCGCGTAGTCCGCCACCTCCGGCAGCTCCAGCGGTAGCAGCTCTTCCGGCAGCGCGATTGGCAGGTCGTCCTCGTCGTAGACGATCGGGAACGGCTCGCCCCAGTACCTCTGCCGGCTGAACAGCCAGTCCCGCAAGCGGTACTGCACCTCGACGCGACCGCAACCGCTGGCCGACAACCAATCGATCATCGCGGTCTTGGCCTCGGCCACTTCCAGGCCGTCCAGCGAGATGTCGTCGTTCGCACTGTTGATGGCAGGGCCAGAGCCGGTGAACGCCTCGTCGACCGGGAAGTCGGCCGGCGGTTGCACCGTCCGGACCACCGGCAGCCCGAAGGCCAGCGCAAATTCCATGTCGCGGGTGTCCTGCCCGGGCACCGCCATGATGGCGCCGGTGCCGTATCCCATCAATACATAGTCAGCAACAAAGATGGGGAGAGCGGCCCCGGTCGCCGGGTTGACCGCGTAGGCCCCGGTGAAGACACCGGTCTTCTCCTTCGTCTCCTGCCGGTCCAGGTCCGTCTTGGCGGCCGCCTGCGCGCGGTACCCGGCGACGGCGTCGAATGGCGTCGCGGCGCCGCCCGTCCAACGCGGGTCGGTGCCGTCGGGCCACTGCGCCGCCGCGATGGTGTCGATCAGTGGATGCTCGGGGGCCAGCACCACATAGGTGGCGCCGAACAGCGTGTCCGGCCGGGTGGTGTAGACCTCTATTCTCTGCGCGGCACCGTCGGCCGCGCTCACGGCGAAGCGCACCCGGGCACCGACCGACCGGCCGATCCAGTTGCGCTGCATGGCTTTTACCGATTCCGGCCAGTCCAGCCGGTCCAGGTCCTCGATCAGCCGGTCGCAGTAGGCGGTGATCCGCATCATCCACTGCCGCAGGTTGCGGCGGAACACCGGGAAGTTGCCGATCTCCGAGCGACCGTCGGCGGTGACCTCCTCGTTGGACAGCACCGTCCCCAGCCCGGGACACCAGTTGACCGGCGCCTCCGAGATGTAGGCCAGCCGGTGTCCGGCCAGGATCGTCTGCTGCTCGGTGGAGGTCAGCTCCGCCCATTCTCGCCCGGCGCCGGTCGGCCGAACACCCGTCGCGAACTCCCCGATCAGATCGTCGATCGGCCGGGCGCGGCGCGCCGACTCGTCGTAGTAGGCGTTGAACAGCTGCAGGAAGATCCACTGCGTCCAGCGGTAGAAGCCGACGTCCGTGGTGGCGATGCTCCGGCGCTGGTCGTGCCCGAACCCCAGCCGCCGCAGCTGGGCGCGGTAGCGGGCCACGTTGGTCTCGGTGGTGAGCCGGGGATGGGTGCCGG
>CAXSEW010000138.1:0-8867 GCA_964236185.1 uncultured Nakamurella sp.
CTGTTTGACCAGCGATGACGAGAGGAACGAGTAGTTCGGGTCGGTCGGCATGAACAACGTGTCGACCTGCGCGAGCCCGGAGTTCATCTGCGCCATCTGCAGCTCGTAGTCGAAGTCGGAGACCGCTCGCAGGCCTTTGACGATCACCGCGATGTCGGATCGGGTGCAGTAGTCGACGAGCAACCCGGAGAAGGAGTCCACCCGCACGTTGGGCCACTGCGCCGTGATGGTGCGCAGCAGGTCCAGTCGTTCCGGCACGTCGAACAGCCCGGTCTTGTCCGGATTGACCAGCACCGCAACGGTGACCTGGTCGAACAGCCCGGCGACCCGGCCGATGATGTCGAGATGTCCCAGCGTGGGGGGGTCGAACGATCCCGGGCACACCGCTGATGTCATGGGGCGCGACCGTAGCAGAGCATCGTGTCGCCGTAGCGTTTCGTCCGGACACCGGTCAGCGGATCGGGCCACTGCATCTCGCCGGACCGCTTGTTGCGCTCCACGATCAGATCGGCGCCGCTGCCGAGGTGGCCGCCAATGGCCAGGGCGGCGAAGACGTCGCTCAGATCCGCGGTCGGCAGGTCGTAGGGCGGGTCCGCCACCACGAAGTCGAACGGCCGTCCGGCCGGTGATGCGGCGAAGGTCCGGACGTCGGACTGGACCACCTGCGCGTCGGTCAGCTGGAGCAGCCCGACGTTCGCCCGCAGCGCGGTCAGGGCGGCGCGGTCGGTTTCCACCAGCACCACCGAATCGGCACCGCGGGACACCAGTTCCAGGCCGAGAGCACCGGAGCCGGCATACAGGTCGAGTACCCGGGCACCCTCCAGCCCGCCGGCGGCCACCAGTGCATTCGCCAGTGCCTCGCGGACGCGTTCGCTGGTCGGCCGGGTGGTGTCCCCCGGCGGCGTCTGCAGCCGGCGACCGCGAAATTGCCCAGCAGTGATCCGGGTCATGACGCACCTCCGGGAAGGTCGGCTGCCTGCACTACCGCCATCTCCAACTCCTGTTCTCGGGCATTTCTGGGTAGCCGAGTGGCCGCCCGCAGCTGGGCTATCCCTTCTCCAGAAAACCCTGCCCGTCCTCGTCGATCACCGACGCCACCATCGCCGCCAGGCCGGGGTGCCGCTCCATCCCAGGGTCGTTGTCGACCAGCTCGACGGCGTCCGCCCGGGCCCGGGTGATGACCTCGCGGTCACGGACCAGCGAAAGCTGGCGGAGACCGGAGGACCTACCCGCCTGCGAAGTGCCGAGCACGTTGCCCTCCCGGCGCAGATTGAGGTCGGCCTCTGCGATGGCGAACCCGTCGTTGGTCGCGGCCACCGCCTCCAGCCGGGTCCGGCCGACCGAGTTCTCCGGAGACTCGGTGACCAGCAGGCAGACGCCCGCGTCCCGACCCCGGCCGACCCGGCCGCGCAGCTGGTGCAGCTGCGACATCCCGAACCGCTCGGCGTCCAGCACGACCATCATGGTGGCGTTCGGGACGTCGACGCCGACCTCGATGACGGTGGTCGCCACCAGTACGTCGATCTTTCCCGCCGCGAAGGCGGTCATCACGGCGTCCTTGTCGGTGGAGGGCATCCGGCCGTGCAGCACCGACAGCCGCAGCCCGGCCAACGGTCCGGTGGTCAGCTGCTCCGCGATGCCGAGCACCGCGAGGGGCGGTCGTCTGACATCGTCGCCGCCGTCCTCGGCCGGGTCGACGTCGCCGGTGAAGTCGAGCTCGCCGGCGGCGACGGCTTTTCTCGGGCTACGGAGCCGCGGCTCCGCGGCCACCTCCGCCGCGTCGGCGTCGTCGCCGATCTTGGGACAGACGACATAGACCTGGTGACCGCCGGCGACCTCCTCGTGCACCCGCCGCCAGGCGCGCTCGAGCCAGCCGGGGCGCTCGGCTGCGGGCACCACCGTGGTGGAGATCGGCGAACGACCACTGGGCAGCTCGGTCAGCGTGGAGACGTCCAGATCGCCGTAGACGGTCATCGCCACCGTCCTCGGAATGGGCGTCGCGGTCATCACCAGCACGTGCGGCGGATTGCCGGCGGGGTGCTTGTCGCGCAGGGCGTTGCGTTGCTCGACGCCGAAACGGTGCTGCTCGTCGATGACGATCAGGCCGAGGCCGGCGAACAACACCCCGTCCGACAGCAGCGCGTGCGTACCCACCGCGATGCCGGCCTGGCCGGAAGCGATGTCCAACAGAGCCTCTCGGCGGGTTCCTGCCGACATCGAGCCGGTCAGCAGGGTGATCTTGATGGCGCCGGGCAGCGAACCCAGTTCGCCGCCATTACCCATCGGTCCGAGCACCGAGCGGAGCGAGCGGACGTGCTGGGCCGCCAGCACCTCGGTGGGCGCCAGCAGCACGGCCTGCCGTCCGGAGTCGAGCACCTGCAGCATCGCGCGCAGTGCGACGACGGTCTTGCCCGACCCGACCTCCCCCTGCAGCAGCCGGTTCATCGGGTGGATGGTGGCCAGATCCCGCTCGATCACCTCGCCGACGGCGCGCTGGCCGTCGGTCAGGGTGAAGGGCAGGTCCTCGTCGAAGGAGGCGAGAACGCCGCCCGGGATCCGCGGGCACGGTTCGGCAGGGAAGTTGCGCAGCTCCGCCCGGCGCCGCGCCAGCACCAGTTGGATGGACAGCGCCTCGTCGTAGCGGAGTCGGTCGATCGCGGCGTCGAGGGCGGCCTGGTCACTCGGCCGGTGGATGTCCCGCAGAGCGCCGGCCAGGTCGACCAGTCCACGCTGGGCGAGCAATGTGTCGGGCAGCGGGTCCGCCACCTCGTCGAGCACATCCAGCACCGTCCGGATGCACTTCTGCAGCACCGAGCCGGTGATGCCTTCGGTCAGCGGGTACACCGGGATGATCCCGCCGGCGAAGGACTCGATCACCTCGAGCGAGTCCTTCGCGGCACGACCGGCGACCGGACCGTCATTGCGGGCCTCGCGACCCTCGATTGACGCGGCGGCCGCCGCGAAGAGCTGGTTCGACGGGATCCCCTCGCGCCGCCGGCCGGTGGAATCGGCCATGTTGACGATCGCGACTGTCGGCGAGGTGATCTGCAGCTGCTGGTTGAAGGTGCTGACGGTCCCGGAGAACATCGCCTCGGTACCCACCGGGAGCAGCCGGGAGAGGTTCCAGCGGTTGAAGAACGTGCAGCTCAGCTGGGTGGCGGAATCTTCGATGACGACGTTGGTGATCGTCCTGACCTTCCGTCCCGGACCCAGCTGACGCTCCTTGACCGACTTCACCTTCGCCCACACCGTCACCCGCTCGCCCACCTTGAGGCCGGACAGATCGGTGAGCTTGCCCCGCCGGTCGTACTTGCGGGGGTAGTGGCGCAGCAGTTCGCCGACGGTGGTCAGTTCGAGCTTGTCAGCCAGCAACTTCGCTGCCCGCACACCGACGACCGCGCGCAGCGGCGTACCCAGCTCGACGCGCGGGGCCGCTTCAGCCACGACGACCTCCCCGCTGCTCCCGGACGGCTACCTGCCCGACCCTCGCACCCATCCCCACCCGATCATCGTGCCGGGCGACACCGACAGCGCACCTTCCGGGTGCCGGCCGCCTCGTTGTCGGGCGTCCTGAGCACCGGCCGTCCGCAGCTGTCACAGCCGGCCGATCTCCAGCGAGAACACGGACCCGACGGCATACGCCTCGGCGACCACCTCGCCGGCGGCACGGCTGTGAACATGGAAATGACGGCGGTCGGCTTCGGACCAGACGACCACCTCGTCGGCGACGCTGCGCAGCGTGCGCTCCAGCCGCGCACTATCGGCTGCAGACAGGAAAGAGGTGAAGGTGATCTCCGCCAGCAACTCCGCGCCGTTGTTGACGCCCGGCCGAGCTCCGCAACTCGGCGGGTCCACCGGATCGCCGGGCGGCGCGGTACTGCGCTGCAGCGCCAGCAGGACCAGCGCCACCAGGGCCCTGGTGCGGTAGCGCGGGCTGCGATTGGCACCATCTGGTGGCCCGGACACCATGGCGGCGCTCGCCGCAGCGGTGGTGATGGTGTGCAGATCGGCGCCGTCGACGACGAGCTCCGCAGCGCTGGTGCCGGCCACCCGCGCGAGGTCGGTGGCGGACGGCTCGATCCGATCCGCCGGTCCGTCGATCCGGTCGAGCTCGTCGAGACCGACCTGCAGCGCGGCTCCCCCGGCGATCAGGCCCGCGACCAGGGACAGTCGGTCGGCCATCGCCACCTCGTCCGGCCCCGATTCCAGCATGGCGCGGCGGGTGCCGGCGATACCCGTGGCCATCCCCACCAGGTAGGCCGCCAGCGCCATGGCCGGACCGTCGGACAACGACGGCACCGTGGCCGGCGTCGGCATACGGGACCAGCCGACCGCTGCCGCGATCGCTTCACGACCATCGATCAGCACCTGCCGCTCGGTCACGGTCGGCCGGATACCCCACTGCGCCAGGGCGACTCCGGCATCCTGGTCGTCGATGAGGAAGTCGAACCAGCGGCCGACCAGTGCGGTGTCGAACGTCGTCATCTCTCCATCTTGCCGGGCGTCCGTCGGCAATTTGGCCGGCCTCGCGGACGTAGGTACTCTTGGACGGTTGCCCTAGAACTATCGGGCGAGAACGGCCGTCGTAGTATCCAAAACGTAGTATCCGAAAACTTTTGACCCGACCGATCGGCCGGGTCGCATTCGATAGGGGTTGAGCCGACATGGCTGCCGTGTGTGACGTCTGTGGCAAGGGCCCCGGCTTCGGGATGAGTGTCTCCCACTCCCATCGGCGGACGCATCGTCGTTGGAACCCGAACATCCAGGCCGTGCGGGCGCAGGTCGCCCCGGGCACCGTGAAGAAGGTCAGCGTCTGTACCTCCTGCCTCAAGGCCAACAAGGTCGTGCGCGGCTGACGCCGTTGCAGGGTAGGAGCGTTCGCGTTCGGTAGTAAGGCGGTGGCTCATGGAGCCACCGCCTTTCTATCGTGCACAGCGAGAACCGTCAGCCGAGCGGGTACATCCAGCCGTGCGGGTCGGGGATCTCGCCGCGCTGCAGGCTGGTCAGGGCTTCGCGCAGCTCCATGGTCACCGCACCCGAGCGTCCACCACCGATGTCGAAGGCGCCGTCCGCGTGCTTGACCGAGCCGACCGGGGTGATGACTGCCGCGGTGCCGCAGGCGAACACCTCCGTGAGCTCGCCGGAGTCGACTTTCTTGGCCCACTCGTCGGTCGAGATCCTGCGCTCCGCCGTCCGGTAGCCGCGGTCGCGAGCCAGCTGCAGCAGGGAGGTCCGGGTGACGCCCGGCAGCAGTGATCCGGACAGCTCCGGGGTGACGACCTCGGCGTCCGCGCCCGAACCGAAGACGAAGAACAGGTTCATCCCTCCCATCTCCTCGACCCAGCGCCGCTCCACCGCGTCCAGCCAGACCACCTGGTCGCACCCTTGCTCGGCCGCCTGGGCCTGCGCGGCGAGCGAGGCGGCGTAGTTGCCGCCGGTCTTCGCCGCGCCGGTGCCGCCTGGGGCGGCCCGGACGTATTCCGTCGACCACCAGACGCTGACCGGAGTGATGCCGCCGGCGAAGTAGGCACCGGCCGGCGACGCGATCACCGCATACACGTACTTGTTGGCCGGCCGCACGCCCAGACCGACCTCGGTGGCGAACATGAACGGCCGGAAGTACAGCGACGCCTCGCCGCCGGTCGGCACCCAGGCGCGGTCGACCTCGACCAGTTCCTGCAACGACTGCAGGAACAGATCCTTCGGCAGCGCAGGCATCCCGAGGCGGTCGGCGGAGGCGTTGAGGCGCGCAGCGTTGACCTCCGGGCGAAAGCTCGCGACAGACCCGTCGGGCTGCCGGTAGGCCTTCAGTCCTTCGAAGATCTCCTGCGCGTAGTGCAGCACCATGGTGGCCGGATCGATGAAAAAGGGCCCGTAGGGCACCACCCGGGCGTCATGCCATACGCCGTCGTCGTAGTCGATCAGCACCATGTGATCGGTGAAGTAACGACCGAAGCCGGGCGCCGCGAGAATCTCTGCCCGACGCTCGTCGCTCACCGGGGAGGGATGCGCGGTTCGGGAGAAGGCAGTCGTCATGGACAGAATCTACTACTTTCCTCGGACGTCCTACTATCCCTTACCGGCCCTTACCGGCGGCGCTACCGGACGTGGGAGGGCACGAACGGCGGTTTGACCACCCGCACCCGCAGCGACCGACCGCGCACATCGACGCTGAGCTCGTCACCGTCGTCGATCTCCGCCGCGGTGTCCAGCAACGCCAGCCCGATTCCTTTGCCCAGCGTCGGCGAGAAGGTGCCGGAGGTGGTCTGCCCGACCGGGACGCCGTCCGGGTCCAGCACCGACAGGTGCGGACGGAGCACGCCGCGGTCCAGCGCCTCCAACCCGCGCAGTCGACGCAGCGGACCGCTCGCCTTCTCCGCGAGCAACGCATCCCGACCGAAGAACGACGGCTTCGTCCAGCCCACGGCCCAGCCGGAACCCGCCTGCACCGGGGTGATGTCCGGTCCCAGGTCCTGCCCGTGCAGCGGATAGCCCATCTCCGTCCGCAGCGTGTCCCGCGCACCCAGACCCGCCGGCCGCCCGCCGCAGGACCGCACCTGTGCGGAAAGGTCGTCCCACAGGTCACGTGTGGCGTCCCACGGTGGCAGCAGTTCGAATCCGAACTCGCCGCTGTACCCGGTCCGGCAGACCCGCACCGGCACCGGCGCACCATGCCGGTCGGTCCAGGTGCCGTCCGCCCAGGACATGTAGCCCAGGTCGGTCGGCAAACCGACGGCAGCGACCACGACGCCGGCCATCGGGCCCTGCACCGCGATCACGCCGAAGTCCTGATGACGATTTCTCACCGTGATGCCGTCGGGAGCGGTGCGCTGCAGCGCCGCCACGACATCGGCCGCGTTGGCCGCGTTCGGCACCAGGAACACCTCGTCCGGTCCGACCAGGTATGCGATCAGATCGTCGATGACGCCGCCGGAATCGTTGCAGCACAGGGAGTACTGGGCCTGTCCGGGGACGATCCGGTCCAGGTTCGCGGTCAGGCAGCTGTTCACGAAGGCCGCCGCCCCCGGCCCGGTGACGCCCGCCTTGCCCAGGTGGGAGACATCGAACAGGCCGACGGCGGTACGCACTGCGGTGTGCTCGGCGACCACGCCGCCACCGGCGTAGGAGATGGGCATGTCCCAACCGCCGAAGCCGCCCATGGTGGCGCCCAGCGCGACGTGCGCGTCGTGCAGTGGCGAGTGCAGCAGCTGGGGAACCGGTACTTCCGGCGGCGTGGAGGACGGCGTCGAGGACATGTCGAAGACGGTAGCGCCCGCCGCGCGCTGGCCGTCCCTGGCTGTCGGGGGCTGCCGCTACCGTGCTGTCCACAGGGAAGACCAGGAACGACGACACCACTGACGAAGGAACCACCACCGTGCCCACCACGCTGTCACTGACCACGACCGACCCCGCCTCTGCGACTGCCGACGCGTTGGTGGTGGGCGCCTATTCGACCGACGAAGGGCCGGTGGCCACCGAGCCCGCGTTCGCCGAGGGGGTCGCGGCCGCGGCCTTGGCCGGCGCCACCGGAAAGGCCGGCGAGGTCACCCTCGTGCCGGCCGGCGGATCGATCGCCGCCCCGCTACTCGCGGTGGTGGGCCTGGGCGCCCAGGACAGGTTCACCACCGAGATCCTCCGGCGCGGCGCGGGCGCGGCGTCCAGGGCGCTGGCCGGGCGGGCGTCGGTGGTCTCCACCCTCTCGCTGGTCGACCTGTCCGCTGCAGCGCAGGGACACCTGTTGGGTGCGTATGCGTTCGACCGCTACAAGACGCCCGGGAAGGCACCCGTCGAGACGGTCGCACTGGCTGCGGCGCAGGATGATGCGCAGGCTCGCGCGGAGCTGCGCGCCGCCACCGCGACCGCCGAGGGCGTACTGCTGGCCCGCGACCTGATCAACACTGCGCCCAACGACCTCTACCCGGAGGCGTTCGCCGCCAGAGCAAGGGCCGCCGCCGAGGCGGCCGGCCTGTCGGTGGAGGTGCTCGACGAACGCGCCCTGGCCGAGGGCGGGTACGGCGGAATCCTGGCGGTGGGATCAGGATCGGTGCGCCCGCCCCGACTGGTCCGGATCGCCTATGCACCGCCCGGCGCCGCTACGACGGTGGCGCTGGTCGGCAAGGGCATCACCTTCGATTCCGGTGGGCTCTCCATCAAGCCGGCGCAGGGCATGGAGAACATGACCAGCGACATGTCCGGCGCCGCTGTGGTGATCGCCACTGTGATCACAGCCGCGGCCCTCGAGCTCCCGGTGGCGGTGACGGCGTGGGCCGCGCTGGCCGAGAACCTGCCGTCCGGCTCGTCGTACCGGCCCGGAGACGTCATCCGCCACTACGGTGCCAATGGCGAGCCCGGTCTCACGGTGCACGTCCTGAACACGGATGCGGAAGGACGGCTGGTGCTCGCCGATGCGATCGTCCGCGCTGCGGAGGAGCAGCCGGACTACCTGCTCGACACCGCAACACTGACCGGCGCCCAGGTGGTGGCCCTGGGCAACCGGACGATGGCGGTGATGGGTACCGACGACTTCCGCGACCGGGTGGCCGAGCTGGCCCGCGAGGTCGGCGAGGGTGGTTGGGCGATGCCGCTGCCGGAGGAGTTGCGGGACAGCATCGACTCGTCGGTCGCCGACCTGCAGAACATCAACTGGGACCGGGTCGGCGGCATGCTGGTGGCCGGGCACTTCCTCCGCTGCTTCGTACCCGACGGGTTGCCGTGGGCCCACCTGGACGTCGCAGGCCCCGCGTTCAACACCGGGAAGCCTTACGGCTACAACGCATCCGGAGGTACCGGCGTGCCGCTGCGCACGCTGGTCGCAGTCCTGGAATCGATCGCCGGGCGGTGACCGGATCCGGCAGGTCCATGGCCGG
>CAXSEW010000139.1:0-8865 GCA_964236185.1 uncultured Nakamurella sp.
CTGGTGCTCGACCCCTACTTCTCGGCGCCGAAGATGGCCTGGCTGCGCCGCAACGGCGCCACCGGTGGGGTGGTCACCACCACCGACACCTGGCTGCTGCACCAGCTCACCGGTGCGTTCGTCACCGACGCGTCGACCGCCAGCCGTTCCCTGCTGGTCGACCTCGACCGGGGAACGTGGGACCAGGAATTGCTCGGCGCTTTCGGGCTGGCAGGGGAGCGGCTGCCCGACATCGTCGCCTGTGACGAAAACATCGGTGAGACAACGGCCTTCGGATCGGCGATGACTGTCGGCGGGTTGATCGTCGACCAGCAGGCAGCACTGCTGGCGCAGGGCGGCGGGCGACCCGGCGCAGCCAAGTGCACCTTCGGGACCGGCGCGTTCCTGCTGGCCGACACCGGTCACCAGGCGCCGCGGTCCACCGCCGGGCTGACCACGTCCATCGCCCGCCGCGTCGGCGGTGTCACCGACTACTGCCTCGACGGACAGGTGTTCGCTGCCGGCTCGGCAGTGCGATGGATGGTCGACCTCGGCCTGCTGGACTCCGCCGCGGACATCGACGCCATGGTGGCCCGCGACGCCGGTGACCTGCTGTGCGTACCGGCGCTGGCCGGGTTGGCCGCGCCGTGGTGGCGGGCCACCGCCACGGCCTCGCTGACCGGCATGACGCTGGCGACCGGTCGCGGTGAGGTGGTACTGGCCGTGCTCCAGGGCATCGCCGCCCAGATCGCTGCGCTGGTGCGCTGCGTGGCGGTCGATCTCGGCACGGCGCCGACGCGGCTGTGCGTGGACGGCGGTCTCACCCGATGCGCCGCGCTGCTGCAGGCGGTCGCCGACCTGACGCAGCTCCCCGTCCAGGTCTACCCGTCGGATTCCGCCACGGCCATCGGGGCGGCTGCGCTGGGCCTGCTCGCCTGTGGAGCGGCGGCCGACCTCGCACACGCCGTCCCCGCCTGGGCAGCGGTGACCGAATACCTGCCCGACTGGTCCGGGGACCGGGCGCAGTTGTTCGGGAACCGCTGGAACGCTGCGGCACTGGCTGCGGCCGAGCACTCCGGAGCCGGAGAATGACGCCATGACCGCACACCAGGCCGGCGACGCACCCACCGGCGCCGAGTACGACGTCGCCGTGATCGGCGCCGGCATCGTCGGCTCGGCCATCGCCAGGGAACTGGCCGGCTACCACCTCCGGGTGGTGCTGGTGGAAGGCGCGGCGGACGTCGGAGCCGGCACCAGCAAGGCCAATACTGCGATCCTGCACACCGGATTCGACGCCACACCCGGCACCCTCGAATCGCAGTTGGTGCGCCGGGGCTCGGAGCTGTTGCGGGAGTATGCCAGTGCGGCGGGCATTCCGGTGGAGCGGACCGGTGCACTACTCGTCGCCTGGACGCAGGAGGAAGTGGACGCGCTGCCGAAGTTGCAGTCGAAGGCGGTCGAGAACGGTTACCATCACTGCACAGTCGTGGACGCGGCCGAGATCTACCGCCAGGTCCCGATGCTCGGCCCGGGCGCGCTCGCCGGCCTGACCGTGCCCGACGAGTCGATCATCTGTACCTGGACCGCGTCGCTGGCAATCGCCACCGATGCGGTGCGCCGGGGCGTCGAGCTCCGCCGGGACACCCGCGTCACGTCGGTGACCCCGTCAGTCACCACAGCTGGACATCCGTTGCTGCACACCAGCGCCGGCCCGATCGCCGCCTCATGGGTGATCAATGCCGCAGGGCTCGGATCCGACCTCGTCGATGCGATGTTCGGTCATCACCGGTTCACCGTGACGCCCCGGCGCGGTGAATTGCTGGTGTTCGACAAGCAGGCCCGGCCACTGGTCGATCGCATCGTGCTGCCGGTGCCGAGCTCGAAGGGCAAAGGGGTGCTGGTCAGTCCCACCATCTACGGCAACGTCATGCTGGGTCCGACTGCGGAGGACCTGCTCGACCGCAGCCAGACGGGAACCACAGCGGCGGGTTTTGCATTTCTGATGGACAAGGGACAGCAGTTGATGCCCCGGCTGCTGGAGGAGGAGATCACCGCGTCCTACGCCGGCCTGCGGGCGGCCATCGACTCCGGCGACTACCTCATCGAGGTCGACGCGGCCGCCGGCTACGTCGTGGTCGGCGGCATCCGGTCGACAGGGCTCACCGCGTCGCTGGCGATCGGGGAGTACGTGGTCGCACTTCTCGAGAAGGCCGGTCTCGCACTGGATCCGCGTCGCGACCTGCCGGCGACGGTGCACATGCCCAACCTGGGCGAGGCTTTCCCTCGTCCGTACTGCGAAACCGACATGATCGACCGGGATCCTGAATACGGCCGGATCGTCTGCTTCTGCGAGCGGGTCACCGCCGGGGAGATCAGGGACGCCTTCTCCTCCGACATCCCGCCGGTCGACTTCGACGGCCTGCGCCGCCGGACCCGGGTGATGAACGGTCGCTGTCAGGGCTTCTACTGCGGCGCCGAGGTGGCGGCCAGGGTCGACAGGCACTCGGCGCGGATCAGATGACGCCGGACCAGCAGGTCGAGGTACTGGTCATCGGCGGGGGACCGGCGGGTCTGACGGCCGCTGCAGCGCTCGCGCCCCAGGTGTCCGGCACGGTGCTGGTGCTGGACAGGGAGCGACACGCGGGCGGCATCCCGCGGCACAGCGACCACCCCGGTTACGGCCTCCGTGACCTGAGAAGGTTCCTCAAGGGCCCCGAATACGCCCGCAGGCTGGTCGCCGGCGCGCACCGGGCCGGCGCCCAGATCCGCAGCGAGTCGATGGTGACCGACTGGGTGGGTCCGACATCGGTCGCAGTGACGTCTCCCGCCGGCCGGTACGTCGTCTCCGCCCGGGCGGTGGTGCTGGCGACCGGCGCGCGGGAACGGCCCCGTACGGCCCGGCTGGTACCGGGGGATCGTCCGGCCGGAGTGCTGACCACCGGCCAGCTGCAGAACCTGGTGCATCTGCAGGGCCGCGCGGTCGGCAGCACGGCAGTGGTGGTCGGCGCGGAACTGGTCAGCTGGTCGGCGGTCCTGACGCTGCGGCACGCCGGCGTCCGTACGGTGGCGATGACGACGACGCACTCGTCGCCCGAGTCCTACCGCGCTTTCACCGTGATCGGACAGGCCGCGCTGCGGGTGCCCGTGGCGACCAGTACCCGCGTCGTGGAGGTGATCGGCAAGGGGCGGGTCCAGGCCGTCGAGGTGGAGCACCTGCAGACCGGTCGGCGAAGACGGATCGCCTGCGACACCGTCGTTTTCACCGGCGACTGGATTCCGGACAACGAATTGGCGCGGGCCGCAGCGGTGGACATGGACCCGGCGACGCGTGGTCCGGTGGTGGATGCCGCGTTGCGCACGTCGGCTCCCGGGGTCTTCGCGGCCGGCAACCTGCTGCACCCCGTCGACACCGCTGACATCGCCGCTCTGGACGGACGGCACGTGGCCGCGTCGGTGCTGCGCTTCCTGGCAGGTGAATCAGGTCAGGCAACCGGGGTGCGGATCTGCGCGCAGGCTCCGCTGCGGTGGATCAGTCCGCAGCTGCTGACCTCGGGGCACCCGGCGCCGGCCGGTCACCGCTACCTGATGTGGATCGACGAGCTGATCAGGATCCCACTGGTCACGCTCACCCAGGACGAGCGGGTGGTCGGCTCGCGCGTGCTGCCCTGGCCGGCGTCTCCGGGCCGGGTGTTCCGGGTGCCGATGTCCCTGTTCGACACAGTCGATCCGGCCGGTGGTGACGTGCTGGTCAGCGTCGCCGGGTGGCGACGGTGACGTGCTGGTCAGCGTCGCGAGGTGGCGACGGCGACCATGCCGGCACCCAGTCGGCGCCGACGGGGAACTACGAGGACAACGCCGATGGATCAGCCGAACTGCAGCTGGCGTGGATCCCCGACCGGGACGATCTCCTTGCCCAGCGGCGCCAGCGACACCGGAATGAGCTTGAAGTTGGCCAGCGCCAATGGAATTCCGACGATGGTCACCATCAGAGCCAGACCGGTCAGCACGTGCCCGATCGCCAACCACAGTCCGGCGACGACGAACCAGATCACGTTGCCGATGAACGACGGCGATCCCGCTCCGGGCCGCACGACGACGGTACGCCCGAAGGGCCACAGCGCGAAGCTGGCGATCCGGAACGCCGCCAGCCCGAATGGAATGGTCACGATGAAGACGCACGCCACGACCCCAACGATGAGGTACGCGAGGAACATCCAGAATCCGCACAGCACCAGCCAGATGACGTTGAGCAGAAGGCGCATGTGGGGCACCGTACTGCAGAACGGGAACCGGCGGCCGGTACCAGGGGAATCAGTCGGGCCGTGGGGTGCACCGGGCGTCAGTCGTCCAGCAGTTCTTCCACCGACAACCGCCGATGGGACAGGTCCCCTGCAGTGTCGTCGACCGTCCGGTTGCGGGCGAAGCTGTAGGCACGGAGCAGGGCGAGCGCATCGGCGCTACTGAGCTGGAAGCGGGTGTTGAGCATGCCCATCGCGATCCATACCTGCGCCCGTCCCGAGACCGCCGCGTTGTCCAGCCAGACGGGAGCGAGTCCCTCGCCCCGGTCGTGCGGCATGTCGGTCAGCAGGCTGGTCACGGTCCGGGCCACCACGTCGACGTCGGCGACGTCCAGCGAGTCGATCCCGCCGGCGTCGTCGAGGTACAGGTCAAGGGCGCCCATGCCCTGCAGGCCCTGATCGAGCGGGACCGACAGCACGGCGTGAAACGGTGTGTGGGCCAACAGTGCTCGGTGGTATTCGGGCCAGGACGTGCTCAGTACGCTCTCCACCGCGAACACCATCTGCCCGGAGCTCTGGGCCTGGAAGCAGGGGCCTTGCCCGAGGGTGAACTGCAGGCGCTCGGCGAAGGTCGCCAGCTCGTCGCTCGCCCCGATCGGCACCCGCATGTCCGGCCCGGTGAACAGGCTCAAACTCGCCCCGTGCACCCGCAGTGCGCGCGCACTGGCCTTGGACAGCCGTACCGGCAGCAACTCTGGTCCGATGGCATCGGTGTCACGCTCGATCAGGGACTGGATCTCGCTGGCCAAGTCCAAGAACCGGCCCGCGCTGGTCATCGGTGCCGCCCGTACGTGATCAGCGGCCGGCGCGAGCGGGTGCCGATGATGGCGATCTGCATACCAGCTCCTTCTACCGAACCGCCGCCTAGAACACCGGGGAAGAAGTCAAGTATGCCAACTGCTTTGGCCTTGGCTGAAATGGTGACAAGCGGGGAGGCGCCGGGTCGGACCTCACCGGCGCCCGGGGCGCCGGCCGGCTGCCGACGGTGGTGCCGGTTTCAGTAGTCGGGCGCCGTCGACCAGGGATCCGGCTTGTTTGATGCGTTGGATGACCGGTGCCACTTCCAGCTGGCGCAGGCCGGGGGCGACGGTGCCGATCCGGTTGACGAACTGGTAGAGCGCATCGACGCCGGTCAACGCCACGGCGGCGGAGACATTGAACGGCCCGGTGGTGGCAGCCGCAAAGGTGACGGCGTCTTCACCGCCCAGAACGGTCCCGAAGGCGTCGAGGTGCTGCGGTTCGACGGTGAGCCACAGCATGGCGGTGAGCGGTAGGCCCAGCGCGGCTGTGGACAGGTCCACGTCCAGGTAGATGGTGCCGCTACCCAGCAGGGCGTCCAGGCGCCGCCGGGTCCGACCGGGCGACCACCCGGTGACCTCCGCCAGTGTGGGGACCGATGTGCGCCCGTCGACCGCGAGCGCGCCGAGCAGCAACTGGTCGTCCGGAGTCGGAGGGTCCGCCGGGCCGACGACGGTGGCAGTGCGAGCAGCGGCTCGGCCGCCCGGGCGGCTGTCGGCCAGCGCGGCCAGTCCGTCGGGCTCGAGTCCGTCGGTGTAGCCGCGCCAGTCCCGGTCGTAACGGCCGGTGAAACGGTGCAGCACCAATCCCGCCGTCAGGTCCAGCACCTGTTCGGTCTTCGGGAGCCGTTGGAGCAGCAACTCGTTGCGGACCTCCTCGGTGCCTGCCCGGAGGGACGCCACGATCTCGTTGCCGGCTCCGGTGAGCGAGACCCACATGACGTCGGTGCGTCGGGCCAGCGCTGCGGCCAGTGCCCCGGATGCCGCGGGTCGGCAGGTGATCCGGACCATCCAGTCCAGCTGGCCCAGCCGCACGGGATCGACCAGCCCGACGACCCGGACGACTCCGGCCGCATGCATACGTCGGTAACGCCGGGCGACGGTCTGCTCGGACACGCCGATGACCTCGCCGATCAGACTGAACGGAGCCCGACCGCTGACCTGCAATGCATGGAGGATTTTACGATCGAGCTCGTCGAGCACGGCGAGATCGTCGATTCGCGCGGTAGACATGGAGGAAGCGTAGTCAACACGGTCGTCGGCTCGTCGGATTCGATGATCCAACCGACACTGGACCAGGACGGTGTCCTGCCGTTCCGTCCGGAAGTTCTGGAATCCAGGAGTCCTGCATGCGTAAGTGGTTACCGCTGGTGGTGGTCTCGCTCGGGACCTTCATGCTGCTGGTCGACGTCACGATCGTGAACGTCGCCCTGCCCGACATGGCGATCAGCCTGTCGACATCGTTCTCTGCCCTGCAGTGGGTGGTCGACGCCTACGCCCTGGCGCTCGCCGCGCTGCTGTTGGGCATCGGCGGCCTGGCGGACCTGATCGGACACCGACGCGTCTACGTGGCGGGCCTGTCGCTGTTTGCGGTCTCCTCCCTGATCTGTGGGCTGGCACCCAACGCAGGGGTGCTGATCGCGGCCCGGGCAGTACAGGGCGTCGGTGGGGCCGCGATGTTCGCCACCACCTTCGCCCTGTTGAACGCCTCGTACCAGCGGCGGGACCGGGGGATCGCCTATGGCGTGTGGGGCGCGGTCAGTGGCGCCGCCGCGGCCATCGGCCCGATCCTCGGCGGCCTGTTGACGCAGGGGCTGTCCTGGAACTGGATCTTCTTCGTCAACCTCCCGGTCAGTGTCGCGGCGATCGCGCTGAGCCTCCGGGTGATCAGCGCCGATCGGCCCGCCGGCGGACGGCTGGACCTGGCCGGCACCGCCACCTTCATCGTCGCGGCCGGCGCGCTGACCTTCGGCCTGATCCGGGCCGGAGACTCCGGCTGGGGCGAGTTCTCGAGTTGGGGTCCGATGGTCCTGGCCGCCGCCGCGTTCACCGGATTCGTGATCGTCGAACATCGCAGTGACCACGCGATGGTGGATCTGTCGCTGTTCCGCGGACGTTCGTTCGTCGGCACGCTGCTGGCAGCACTGACCCTCAACATCGCAGCCTTCGCGGCGTTGACCTACACCTCCATCTGGCTGCAGTCGGTCGTCGGCCTGTCGCCGATCCAGGCCGGGTTGGTCGGGCTTCCGCTAGCCGGTGCAGCGTTCCTGGTCTCCGCCGCCATCGGACGGCTGCTGCACGACCGCGCACCCGGGCCGATCATCGGCGTCGGGCTGCTGCTGATCGGCGTCGGCGCCTGCCTCGACGCGCTGATGCTCGGCGACACCTCGAGTTGGCCCGCGCTGGTGGTCGGTTTCGTGGTGATCGGCATCGGCGTCGGCCTCGCTACGCCCACCCTGTCGTCCTCCGCCATGGCGGCGGTGCCGGTCGAGCGCGGCGGCATGGCCTCGGGCATGGTCAACACCATGCGGCAGTTGGGTTTCGCGATCGGCATCGCGGTGCTGGGCAGTATTTTCGCCACCCGGGCGGCCACCGCCTTCACTGCTGCCGGACGGCCGAACGCCACCGAACTGTCCCACGCCCTGGCCGGCGGCCAGGCCGCCCGCATCGTGGCGCAGGCCGGGACAGCGCAGCGCGAGGCGGCCACCGATCTTGTGCACCGCGCAGCGATCGCGGGTCTGCACGGCGCCTTCTGGACCGCGGGTATCGCCGGTATCGCGGCCGGCATCGCCGTGCTGGCGCTGGTGCGCCGGCCCAGTGCCACCGAGCCCGGGGTGGGTAGCACCGAGCGTCAGCCGGCGACTGCGTCAGCGCAGCAGAAGTCGGTCCCCCGACACTGACCGTGTTCCTCGCTGTTCACCGACCCCGTCACCGGACGATCGACGGCGTGTGGCCGTAATCACCGGACAATCGTGGCATCTAATTGCGTCCTGAGGCGTCTTATCAACGAACGACAAACATGATCTCGATCCACCCAACCGGGGTGGGCCGATGAGGGCGAGTGTTCCAAAGAGGGCAAGCGCACCACCGCACTAGAGCAAGGAAGTACCGACCATGTCCCGCATCATCAGCAGTCTCAAGGGCCGTCGTATCGAAGCCCGCCACAACCGGGCGATCGCCCGGGTGATCGACCGCGCCGCCTCCCCGGCCATGCGCGACGAACTCATCATCATGTCCCAGCGCTTGCAGTCGGGCCTGAGCCGATGAGGACGATCAAGCAGCTGATCGCCGAGCGCGCCGCACGCCGCCGACGGCATCAGGAAACCATCGAGTACGCCATCAACCACGCCCGCTCCGAGAGCGAACGCAATGAACTGATCGACATCGCCAGCGCACAGGGCGTTTTCGTCTGATTGAGCACGACAGTTCCTGCATCGGCCGACCTCGAGCGCCGTAGCCGCTCCCAGCGCGACTGCGGCGCTGCGGCTATTGTCAGGCCGCCCTGCAACAACGACGACAGCATGTTGAAAGGACCCCCAATGGCCGTCTGGCTGATCACCGGTTGCTCCACTGGCCTGGGCCGCGCACTGGCGGTGGCCGCGCTGGATCAGGGGCACCAGGTGGTCGTCACCACGCGAAATATCAGCGCCATCCAGGACATCGCCGACGCCCATCCGGACTCGGCCCTGGCGTTCGCTCTGGACGTGACCGACGAAGCGGCTGTGTCCGCCGCGGTGGCGCAGGCGCAGCACCGGTTCGGCGGGGTGGACGTGCTGGTGAACAACGCCGGC
>CAXSEW010000140.1:0-8849 GCA_964236185.1 uncultured Nakamurella sp.
CACCTCGTCGGCGACCTGACCGGCCAGCTCCGCCATCTTCGGCCCCCAGGTGCCGATCAACACCGGCGGCAGGGTATCCCGGACCGGGTACCGCAGGCGGAGGCCGGCGGCCAGCCGGAACGCATCCCCATCGACCGGAGACCCGTTGCCCAGCAGCAACTCCCGAATGACTGCAGCAGCCTCGCGCACGTGTTGCACCGGCCGGGGCTGGTCCACGCCGATGCCCTGCAGCCAGGTGCCGCGGGCCAGCCCCAGGTAGGCCCGACCGCCCGACGCGGCGTCCAGAGCGGCCAATTGGCCGGCGATCTCGTACGGGTGCAGCGTGTACGGGTTCCAGCAGGCAGCGCCCAGCCGCACTCGCGTCGTCACCCGGGCCATCTCCAGCAGCGGCACGATCGGCGGTTGGAACAGCAGGTCGCCAAAGACGCTCACGACGTCGAAGTCGTACCGCTCGGCAATGCGCGCCAGTTCGGCATAGCGCCCGACGGGTTTGTCCGACTGCAAGCCGAGTCCGATCTCCGCGGGCCGCGTCATGTGAGCTCGCCGGCGTCCAGCACGCGCTGCGCGGTCCGCTCGATCCGCATGATCAGCCGCTCGTCGGGGTCGGGGCAGCACACCAGCGAATCGGTCTCCAGCCAGTCCTCGGCGGGCAGTTGCCGCTGCTTGGCTGCCAGCAGCGGGATCACCGACTGCAACGCGAACACGCAGAAGTGACGACCAGCGGGAATCCGCAGCTGGGACGAGTTGACCAGTTCGAAGTAGTCGCCGACCCGCATTCCGCACACCGAGCGCCCTTCGATCCGCTCCACGGTGACCCGCAGATCGAACAGCGTCATCGGTCGGACCGGTTGCCCAGGCGTGATAGTAGGATCGGGACTCATCGGGGCGACGCCCGGACGTCCTCGTGGTTGTGCACGGCCAGCCAGGTTTCACCCACCAGCCGCCAGAGGGTGGTCACCCGGACATCCTGCGAACGGGCAGCGTCGCCGGCGAATCGCGCGGTCACCCAGTGCCGCGCCAGCGCGACCTCGCCCCAGACGTCGATCACCGGGTCGGCAGCGTCCAGCGCCACCACAGCAGCAGTCCCAGCCGGATCGTCGTCCGCGGGTCGGCGGTCCCGGGCCGCGTCGAGGGCGGCTCTGCCCCGGATCAGTTCCGGCTCGTCGGTATCCCAGAACGTCGCATCCGGGTGCAGGTGTGCGTCGACCCTGGCCCGGTCGCCGGCCAGGAACCCGGCGTAGATGTCGAGCGTCGCGGCCCAGATGCGCTGCGCCGCCTCGCCCGGTTGGTCGACCAAGGATTCCGTCACTGCCGCTCCACTCCTGTCGTCGAATCGATCGTCCGCCCACGGTCACCGGACTGCCGGCTGCGCGTCCACCGCCGGCATGACGCGCTCGCCCAGCAGGCGCACCGCCGCCAACGGGTCCGGGCCCAGCGGCGGTCCGAACGACACGTGGCTCGCACCCAACGCCCGCAGCGATCGACACCGGGCCACCACATCGGCCTCGTCCCCGGCGATCCCCAGCCGCAGCATGCGGTCATCGATCAGCGCCGCGGCCTCGGCGCCGCGGCCGCGCTGCGCGAACGCCGCTGCGGGGAGGAAGTCCGCGGGCCGCAGCCCGACCTCCGCGAGTAGGTACGGCGAGATGGACGGCCCGTAGTAGGCCAGCTTCTCGGCCAGCGCGGCCCTCCCGGCGGACCGATCCGCCGACAGCGACACCCAGATGCAGGCGGGCAGATCGAAGTCGGCCGGACATCGACCGGCGGCGGCCAGGCCGGCCTGGACCTGCTGCCGGGCGGTGACGAAGTGCTCCGGCGGGTACAGCAGCGGCAACGCACCATCGGCGAGGCGGCCGGCCATCATCAGCATCTTCGGCGCCATACCGCCCACGTAGACGGGCACCACACCTGCCAGCTGCGGGAAGCGGAGCCGACTGTGCTCGCCGAACCAGGACGGCAGCTCTGCATCGTCGACATCTGCGTGGCCCAGCATCTTCCGCAGGGCGGCAACGGCTTCCGAGGTGGTGCGCAGCGGACGGGTACGGTCGATGCCGGCCCAGCTCAGGAACTCCTGCGAACCCGCGCCGACGCCCAGCAGGAACCGGCCACCGGACACCTCGGTCAGCGTCGCCGCCATCATGGCCAGCTCCGACAGGTGCACCGAGTAGGGGTTCATGATCGCGATGCCCAGCTTGATCCGGCTCGTCGCCACCGCCAGCGCCCCCATCAGCACAGGTGCAGACCGCAGGTAGAGATCGTTGGACACCCACAGCTGCGCACAGCCGAGATCTTCGGCCAGCACGGCGATGTCGCGTAGTTCGTCCAGTGACAGATCGTTGTTCAACCGCAGGGACCAGGTCACGACCCGGATCCCAGCACGGCGTCGGCCTCGATCTCGACCAGTAGCCCCGGACCGATCAGCGCAGCGATGAACAGCAGCGTGTTGGCCGGTGCGACGTCGCCCAGCACCTCGAGGTGCGCCCGGCACGCCTCGTCGACATCGGCGCCCGGGACCAGCAGCACCCGGGTGCGGATGATGTCGAACCTGCTGCCGCCGAACGCCTCCACCGCCTCGATGATCTTCCGCAGGGCGGCCCGTACCTGGCCGTAGGTGTCGCCCGGGAACCGCTGGGCGCCCGAGGGCGCGGTGGTGCCGCTGACTGCGACGACATTGCCGGCCCGAGCCGCGCGGCTGTAACCGGCCACCGGCTCCCAGGGGGCGCCGTCACGATATCTGTTGGCGGACAGAGAGCCTGACCCATCGTTCGTCACGCCGCCCCCCGAACCACGGCCCCGCCCTGCACCACCAGCGAGATGTGCCGTAGTGCAGTCAGGTCCTCCAGCGGATCGCCGTCCACGGCGATGAGATCACCGACGTAGCCGGGCCGGACCTGGCCGACGGAGTCATCGATCCGCAGCAGCCGCGCCGCCTGACTGGAGACCGACTGCAGCGCCTGCAGCGGCGTCAGGCCGGCGTCGGCCATCAGCAGCAGTTCGTGCACAGCGGCAGGCACCCCGTCCACCAGATCGCCGGGTGGATAGTCGGTTCCATTCACCAGCGTCAC
Organism: uncultured Nakamurella sp.; assembly: GCA_964236185.1. Lineage (GTDB taxonomy): Bacteria > Actinomycetota > Actinomycetes > Mycobacteriales > Nakamurellaceae > Nakamurella. Next base: position 3,066 of record CAXSEW010000140.1, read on the forward strand.
GCCGGCCCGGATGGCCCGCTGGATGCTGAGCAGATGGTCGTCTGCTGCCGCCAGTGCCTGCTGGATCGAGTGCTCCTCGAATGCATTGGCCCGCATCCACGACTCACTACGGGTGACGCACAGTGTGGGTGTCAGGAACAGGTTCGGCCCCACCAGCATCGCCGCCGTCTCTTCGTCCAGCCGGTAGGCATGCTCGAAGGACGTCACGCCCTGCGCCAGCGCCTGCCGGATGGCCGTCGACTCGCCGGAGTGGGCGACCACGTAGAGGTCGTGTTCGTGTGCGGCCCGCACCGCGCCACGGATCTCGCCGTCGGTCATCTCCTGCGAGTCGTAGTGTTCACCCGCCTTCGCGAGCCCACCGTTGATGAAGATCTTGATGTGGTCCGCCCCGGCTTCGATCTCGGCAGAGGCAGCCCGGAAGAATTGCTCCTCGCCGGTGGCATAGGCGGTGGCCGCGCCTTCACCGTGTCCGCCGACCGTCGAGATGGCCTGTCCCGCACCACGGATGCGTGGCGCCCTGATCCACCCGCGGGCAGCGGCCCGGCGGAGCGACAGGTCGGCCCGGTTCTGCTCGTGCACGCACCGGATGGTGGTGATGCCGGCCTGCAACGCCGCATGAGCACGCGCGGCCGACCGGTAGGCGGTGACCGCGGGGTCCTCCTGCTCGTCGGTGTCGGAGAACGGGAACACCACCGACAGGTGGGTATGGCACGAGATCAGCCCGGGAAGCAGCCACCGGCCCGCCAGGTCGACCACCTCACCGTCCGGGGCAGCGACCGGAGCGGCCGTGGCAACCTCACCGATGCGGCCGTCGGCACCCACCGACACCGCCCGATTGCGTAGCTTCTCCCCGGTCAGCACGTCGACGACGTTGGCGTTCACGAACCACACAGCGGATCCTCTTTCCTTGCTCACCGGTCGACCTGATCGGCGGTTGCGCCCGCACCGGCCCGCACCAGGCAGGCGGCGTCGCGCCCGTCGATCCGTACCGGGCGCGGGTCGGTCGTTCGGCAGCGGTCCTGTACCAGCGGGCAGCGGGGGTGGAACCGGCAGCCGGTCGGTGGCCGCGCCGGGTCGGGCACGTCGCCGGGCAGGTCGACCGGCAGCAGACCCAGACCGTCCGCCCGCGGGATCGCCGCGATCAGCGCTTCTGTGTACGGATGAACCGGCGCGGTCCAGACGAGCTCGGTCGGCCCGACCTCGACGATCCGGCCCAGGTACATGACCGCGACCCGGTCGGCGACCTGGCGGACCACGGACAGGTCGTGCGAGATGAACACCAGGGCCAGCCCGGTTTCCCGGACCAGCTCGCCCAGCAGGTTCGACACCTGGGCCTGCGCGGAGGCGTCCAGCGCACTGATCGGTTCGTCGGCGATCAGGCACTCCGGGTCAGCCGCCAGCGTTCTGGCGATGGCGATCCGCTGCCGCTGGCCACCGCTGAACTCATGCGGGTACTTCGAGGCGGCATCGGCGGGCAGGCCAACCCGATCCAGCAGCTGAGCGACCCGGGCGGCGGCCGCGGCCCGGGTGCCTCCGCCGAGCACGACCCCGTCGCTGACCAGGTCACCGACCAGCCGCCGCGGATTGAGCGACGAGTAGGGATCCTGGAACACCATCTGCAGCTTGCGCAGCGGACCGGACCGCTTGCGCCGACCCAGCGGCGTCACCGCACTTCCGGCAAAACTGACCGAACCCTCGGCCGCCGGTTCCAGCCCGACCACGGCCCGGCCGAGGGTCGACTTGCCGCAGCCGGATTCTCCGACCAGCCCGAGGATCTCCCCCGGCGCGACGGTCAGGTCCACCCCGTCGACGGCGCGCACCCGACCCACTCCGCGGCCGTAGTCGACGCACAGGTCCGACACCTCCACCAGCGCGGTCACGTCGCGGCTCCGGCGGGCACCGGCGGCTGCGCGGCGGCCGGCCGCAGCGGATCGACCGGACAGGCCATCAGATGTCCCGGGCCGACCTGCTGGAGCGCCGGGCGGTCGGCGGCACAGCTCGGTTGCGTGTGCGGGCAGCGCGGGTGGAACGGGCAACCGGACGGCACCCGGCCCAGGCTCGGCGGGCTACCCGGGATGGGCCTCAGTTGGGCAGCGGCACCCTCCGGGTGCGGCAGGGCGTCCAGCAGTCCCCTGGTGTACGGATGTCGTGGTGCGGCCAGCACTTCCGACCGCGGGCCCACCTCGGCCATCCGGCCGGCGTACATCACGCACACCCGGTCGGCGATCGCGGACATCACGCCCAGGTCGTGGGTGATGATCACCACCGCCAGTCCGCGCTCGTCGCGCAGCCGCTGCAGCAACCGCAGGATGCCGGCCTGCACCGTCACGTCCAGCGCCGTCGTCGGCTCGTCGGCGAGCAGCAGTCGCGGCTCGCAGGCCAGCGCCACCGCGATCGCGATGCGCTGCCGCATACCGCCGGAGAACTGACCGGGATAGGTGCCCAGCGCCTGCTCCGGGTCGGGGATCCGCACCGTCGCGAGCAGATCGACGGCCCGGGTGCGCGCCTCGCTCCGGCCGATGCCGAGGTGATGACGCATGTGCTCGGTCAGCTGCCGCTCCACCGTCAGGATCGGGTGCAGGCTGGTAGCCGGGTCCTGCGACACCATGGCGATCTGCCGACCGCGGATGTTTCGCAGCTGCTTCGGCGTGCAGTCCAGCAGTTCGGTGCCGTCGAACCGGGCGGAGCCGGCCGTGCGGGCGCCGTGCGGCAGCAGACCGAGCAGCGTCAGCGCAGTCATCGTCTTGCCGCTGCCGCTCTCCCCGGCGATGCCGAGGATCTCACCGGTACCCACCCGCAGCGAGATGTCGTCCACCGCCAGGTGCGACCCGCGGGCGGTGCTCAACGCGACGCTCAGGTGCTCGACCGTCAGCAGGTCGGCACCCGGCCCGACGCCTGGCGCCCCGGCCGGTCCCGCCACAAGGGATATCGGACTCGACATCATCAGTCCCGCAGCGCTTTCGCCGTGCGCGGGTCCAGCGCGTCCCGCAGCGAGTCGCCGACGAAGTTGAACGCCAGCACCACGGTGAGGATGGCCAGGCCGGGAAACAGCCCGATCCACCACTTGTCGAAGTTCTGCGCGCCGGCGGCGACCATGGCGCCCCACTCGGCCGTCGGCGGTTGCGCTCCCAGCCCGAGGAAGGACAGGCCGGACAGCAGCAGCACGGCGTTGCCGACGTCCAGAGCCGCCATCACCAGGATCGGGCCGAGCACGTTGGGCCGGATGTCGACGACCAGCGCCCGCAGCGGCGAGGCGCCGAGCAGGCGGGACGCGACGACGTACTGGGAACCCCGTGCCGACAGCACCAGCCCGCGAACCAGTCTCGCGTAGGCGGGCCAGGACACGACGATCACGGCCAGCACCGCGTTGCGCAGCTGCGGACCGAGCGCGGCGGCCACCGCCATCGCCAGGATGATGCCGGGGAACGCGAAAACGACGTCGGCGAGGCGCATACCGACGGCGTCCACCCAGCCGCCGAAGAACCCGGCCAGCGCCCCGACTACGGAACCGACGAGCATTGCGCCCAGCACCAGCAGCACCGCGAGCGGCAATGACACCCGGGCACCGTAGACGATGCGGGACAACACGTCCCGGCCGAGTTCGTCGGTACCGAGCCAGTGCTGCGCCGAGGGCGCGGTGAGCTGCGTGAAGTTCTGCCCGAGCGGATCGGACGGAGCGATCAGCGGTGCGAAGATCGCCACCACCACCCAGCCGAGTATCACCACCAGCCCGACGATCGCCAGCGGCTGGCGCCAGGGCGACGACGATCGCCGCCGGGCCGCCTGCAGTTCAGTCCCGGGACCGTCGGCCACGACCATCGACCCGGACGGCCCGGCATCGATTCCAAGGGCGGGTTCGGGGATCGTCATGCCAACCGGATCCGCGGGTCGATCACGCCGTACAGCAGGTCCACCAGCAGGTTCAGTCCGATGTAGACCACAGCGACCACCAGGCTGACGCCGAGGATGGCCGGCAGGTCGAGGTTGATGGCGGACAGGTAGGCGTACTGGCCCAGACCCGGCCAGGAGAAGATGTTCTCGACCAGCACGGCGCCCGACAGCAGGCTGCCGAATGCGACACCTGCGACGGTGATGATCGAGACCAGCGCCGGCCGCAGCACATGCCGGAAGATGACCACCCGCTCCGGTAGTCCTTTCGCCCGCGCCGCCCGCACGTAGTCAAGGCCCAGGACCTCCAGCACCGACGCCCGGGTGAAGCGCAGCAGCAGGCCGATCGTGTAAGTGGCCAGCACCAGGCCCGGTAGCACCAGGTGGTAGGCCGCAGAGCCCAGCAGCGCCCACTGCCCGTGCAGCAGCGCGTCGACCGTGTACATCCCGGTGATACGCGCCGGAGCTACCTCGGTAGGGTCGAGCCGGCCGCCGCCGGGCAGCAGGCCCCACTTGAAGAACAGCAGGTAGAACGCCATCAGGGCGATCCAGAAGGTCGGCATGGACACCCCGCCGAGGCTGACCACCCGCAGCAGCTGGTCCGGCCAGCGATCCCGGGTCACCGCGGCCAGGATGCCGAAGCTCACGCCGATCAGCAGCGACGCCGCGATGGCGAAGAGAGCCAGCTCGAAGGTGGCCGGCACGTACTCGGCCAGGTCGGTGACGACCGAGCGATGGCTCTGCTGGGAGGTCCCCAGATCGCCGTGCAGCACGTTCGACAGATAGGTCAGGAACTGCACCGGCAGCGGCTTGTCCAGCCCGTACTTCTGCCGGAACGCGGCGACCGCGGCGGGGTCCTCGACGGCCTGCTGGCCCAGGTTCGCCGCTGCCGGATCGCCGGGGACCAGCTGGGTGAGCACAAAGGACACCAGCAGCACGCCGAAGACGAGCACGACGCCGATACCCAGCCGCTTGGCCAGGAACAGCCACAGGTCGCCGTGCCGGGCCCGCTTCCGCGAACCCGGCGCGACGACCACGGGCGCAGGGCTCTTAACCGAGCTCACTGAGGTCGACCAGCCACAGCGCATTGGCCTTGACGTTCTTCACCGAGTTGGCGGCGACCAGGATCTGCGCCGGCTGGATCAGCGGCATGATCGGCCCGGAGGAATTCATCATCTTCTGGATCTCGGTGTACTGGGTGACCCGGGTGGCATCGTCGATGGTGGCAGCGGCCTTCGTCCCCAGTGCTTCCAACGCCGGCGATTGACCGGCGAGCCAGTTCGCCCGCTTGCCGACGACCTGTCCGGGCAGGAAGTTGAGGTAGTCCCCGGGATCCGGGTAGTCCGGGCCCCACTCCCACAGCCCCATTTCCTCTTTACCGCCGCGATAGGTGTCCAGCGCGGTCTGCACCGACGCCGGCGCCAGGTTCACCGTGATGCCGACTTCCTTCAGGTTGGCCTCCACCCGCTGGGCGAGGTCACCGAAGTTCAGGCCGTTGACCTGGATGTCGCTGGGGTAGGAGAGCTTCACGGTCGGGTTGGTGAGACCGGACTTGGCCAGCGCCGCCTTGGCCCGGGTGACGTCCCGCTTGACGCCGGTACCGGCGGCCAGCGATCCCAGGAACATGGTCGGGATGATGCCGTTCGCCTGCACCGCACCGGTTCCCGCCAGGTTGACCAGGCTGTCGTAGTCGACGCCGTATCGCACGGCTTCCTGGAAATCCGGATTGCTGGTGATCTTGGAAACGGCGGCGCTGTTGTTGGTGAAGAGGAAGAAGACATTGGGCGAGGCGCCGCTGACGGTCTGCACGCTCGAGCCCAGGCCCTGGGCCTGCGCCGGGGAGAGGTCGACGGCGATCTGCGACTGCCCCTTGAGGACATTGAGTTTCTGCACGTT
>CAXSEW010000141.1:0-8847 GCA_964236185.1 uncultured Nakamurella sp.
GGCGTTCTCCAGCGCCTGCGGATCGGCGACGGTGACGGAGGCGCCCTGCAACTGCAACTGCAGCGCCACGTCGAGCGCGGGGGAGTCGCGGATGTCGTCGCTGTTGGGCTTGAACGCGGCACCCAGCACAGCGATCCGACGGCCGACGATAGAACCGTCGCAGACTTCCCGGGCAAGGTCGACCATTCGCACGCGGCGCCGGATGTTGATCGAGTCGATCTCGCGCAGGAACGCCAGCGCCTGGTCGGCGCCCAGTTCGCCGGCCCGCGCCATGAACGCCCGGATGTCCTTCGGCAGGCAACCACCTCCGAAGCCCAGACCGGCGTTGAGGAACCGACGGCCGATCCGGGCGTCGTACCCGATCGCGTCCGCCAACTGGGCGACGTCCGCCCCGGCCGCCTCGCACACCTCGGCCATGGCATTGATGAAGGAGATCTTGGTGGCCAGGAACGAGTTCGCCGCGGCCTTGACCAACTCCGCCGTCGCGTAATCGGTGGTGACCAAGGGCGTACCGGCTGCCAGCGGCGCCGCGTACACCTCGTCCAGCAGCGCTCGGGCCGCCTGGTCAGCCGGCGCCGGCGGCAAGCCGTAGACCAGTCGGTCGGGGGAGAGGGTGTCCTGCACCGCGAAACCCTCGCGGAGGAACTCGGGGTTCCAGGCCAGCATCGCGGCCGGTTCCTCCGCCGCGACCACCGCAGCCAGCCGGGCGGCGCTGCCGACCGGCACCGTCGATTTGCCGACCACCAGGTCTCCCGGGGCCAGGTACGGCGCCAGAGCGGTGACGGCGGCGTCGACATAGGTCATGTCCGCCGCATTCTCGCCGGACCGCTGCGGAGTCCCCACGCAGACGAAGTGCACAGTGCTGCCGTGCGCAGCGGCCAGGTCGGTGGTGAACGTGAGCCGGCCAGTGGCCAGGGCCTCGACGAGCACCGTATCGAAACCTGGCTCGTAGAACGGCGTCCGACCTTGCGCCAGCAGCTCCACCTTCGCGCGGTCCACATCGATACCCACCACCTGATGACCGGAGCGGGCCATGCAGGCGGCGTGAACGGCGCCCAGATAGCCGCACCCGACGACACTCATCTTCGTCACGTTCACGTTCCCGTTCGCATCTGCAGGCCGTCAGCGCGTCCTGCGCCGCCGGTTCACCCGGTGTTGCGCATACCCGCGGCCACCCCGTTGATGGTGAGAAGCATGGCACGTTGCAGTGCCGGATCCGGCTCGTCCGCGACGGCGGCGTTGCGGATCCGGTGCAGCAGGTCGACCTGCAGATAGGAGATCGGCGCGAGATAGGGCTCCCGCACGGTCAGCGTCCGGCCGAGGTCGGGCTGCGAGGCGAGCAGATCGGCCGACCCGGTCAATCTCAGTACCTGCTCGACGGTGCGGGCGTGCTCGGACTTGATCAGCTCGAACAGGTGACGCAGCTCGGCCGGCACCAGCGCCGAGACGTACAGCTCGGCGATGTCCAGATCGGTCTTGGCCAGGGTCATCTCGACGTTCGATATGAAGGTGCGGAAGAAGTGCCAGTTGCCGTACAGCTCGTCCAGCACGTCGCCGTGACCGGCCTCCCGGGCGGCCGCCAGGCCGGAGCCGACGCCGAACCAGCCGGGCACGATCTGCCGGGACTGCGTCCAGCCGAAGACCCAGGGGATGGCCCGCAGGCCGGACAGCCCGGCGCCGCTGTCGGGACGCCGGGATGGTCGGGAGCCGATGTTGAGCGAGCCCAGCTGTTCCACCGGGGTGGAGGCGAGGAAGTAGGCCGGCAGGTCCGGGTCGTCCACCAGGCTGCGGTAGGTGGCAAACGCCGCTGCGTTGACGGTCTCCATCACCTCGTCCCAGGAGGTCAGCTGGGCATCGGAGAGTCGAGGCGCCCGGTGCAGTGCGGAGGCCTGGAGTGCGGCGGCGACCGTCAGCTCGAGATTTTCCCGGGCGAGTTCGGGCAGCGCGTACTTGTCGCTGATCACCTCTCCCTGCTCGGTGAACTTGATCGCCCCGGTCAGCACGCCGTGCGGCTGGGCCAGGATGGAGTCGTAGGTGGGCCCGCCACCGCGGCCGACGGTTCCCCCGCGGCCGTGGAACAGCACCAGCGAGACCCCGTGCCTGGCGGCGATGTCGCGGAGCACCCGCTGGGTCTTGTGGATCTCCCACTGACTGGTGGTGATCCCGGCGTCCTTGTTGGAATCGGAGTAGCCCAGCATCACCTCCTGGACGTCGCCGCGCAGCCGGACGATCTCCCGGTAGGTGGGGTCGGACAGCAGCTCGTCGATGACCTGGCCGGACTTGCGCAGCTCGTCGACGGTCTCCAGCAGCGGCGCGAATCCGATCTTCGCGAAGGCCTCAGCGTGTCCGGGCGTGGAGTGCACGTCCAGCAGGCCGGCCTCCCGGGCCAGGATGGCGGGGGCCAGGACGTCGTCGGCGCCCATCGTCATGGAGATGATGTAGGTCGTGATCACCTCCGGCCCGTAGGTCTCCAGCGCGTCCGCGATCTCGGCGAAGACCGCGAAGGTACGGGTGCCGGCCTCGTCCAGCGGCGCCGGTCGGTAGGTGAGCGGACGGTGCGAGGTCAGCTCGGCGGACAGCAGCTTCATCCGGTCCGCCCGGTCGAGATCGGCGTACGGCGTGCTCTGTTCGGCGAGCCGGTCGATCAGCTGGGCCAGCACGTGATGGTGCGCCTCGGCGTGTTCACGGATGTCCATCGTCGCCGCATGCAGGCCGGTGGCCGCAATGCTCCGCCTGACCGTGGCCAGCACCCCGTTGACCGCGAGCCCGCCGCCGTTCTCGGTCAGCGAGTCGGCGATCACCCTGAGGTCGTCGAGGATCTGCGCCTGGGTCGCGTAATCGCGTCCCGGCTCGTGCGCGGTCACGTTCCGCACCCGGCTGCTGGTGTTCAGCAGCTTGGCCTTCATGCAGGTCAGCTTCAACCGGTACGGCTCGTCGCTGTTGATCTCCTTGACCCTCGGGTCCAGCCCCGGCAGCCGGCGGAGATCCTCGTCGATCGAGCTGGTCAGCGCGCTCGACACGGTCACGATGGCGGTCGAGGCGGACAGCGCAGCGATCAGCCGGTCGATGTCGTCGATGGCCAGTTCGATCGCCAGCTGGCTGTCCAGCGCCAACACCTGACGGGTGACCGCAGCGGTGACGTTGGGGTTGCCGTCGCGATCACCGCCGATCCAGGTGCCGATGGCCAGCGGCACGGATTCCGGTGACAGCACCACGCCATGACCGGCGAGTTCGGCGGCCAGGTCGTCGGTCAATGCCGGCAGGCTCTCCGCCGAGATCTGCCGTAGGTAGTACAGCAGGTTCCGCGCTTCGTCGATCGGGGTCGGACGTATCTGCCGGAGCTCGTCGGTCTGCCAGATGAGGTCGACCAGCTCGGCCAGCTGCCGATCCTGCCGGATGCGCGCGGCGGAACCGGGCGCCGTCTGGGTGGCGAGCAGATCGCTGACCTGACGCAGCTTGGTCAGCACGCTGCGACGGCTGGCCTCGGTGGGGTGTGCGGTGAACACCGGGCGCACGTCAAGATCCGCGATGGCGGCCTCGAGTTCGGCGGGTCCCAGGATGGCACCGACCTCGGCGACGGTCCGGGCCAGCCAGCCCTGATCGGCGGGACGTCGCCGAAGGGTACGAATCCGGTCGACCTGCTCGGCCGCGTTCGCCAGGTGGAAGTAGGCGGCGAACGCGCGGACCAGCGAGGTGGCCTGGTCGATGGGCAGACCGGCCAGGATGCTCCTCACCTCGTCGGTGGCAGCGAGCCGGCCCGGGGCGTCCGGGGCGTCCTGCGCCTGCTTGGTCAGCGCCCGGACCTGTTCCACCAGGTCCAGCAGCTGCTGGCCCTCCTGCCGAACCAGTGTCCGCCCCAGCAGATCACCCACCCGCCGGACGTCGGCACGCAGCTGCGCCGCTCGATCGCCGTCGACCGGGGGGATATCGACCGGTTCCAGCGCGGCGTCGGCGAGGAGGTCGTTGGGTGCAACACGAGTGGCCATGACGCGATCCTGCACGAAGCGGATGACAACGACGTTGCGGCCCCCGAGGGCAGACCCGTTGTTGTGTCGTGGTCACTGCGGGTGTGCGCGAGTTGGAGGATCTGCCACCGCCCGCTCACCTGCACCGGTGACCTACAGAACTGAGCAAGGGCAGAATATCCAGCCCCCGAGCGAGTGATCGGGTGAGCCGATGCTCGAAATTTTCACCCGAAATGAAGCCGAAGCGACAACTTCTTCACATCTTGTGGGCGGCGCACACCAATGAATCAACCCGACAGTTGCAAATATCACGCTGCGACTGGCGAACGCTTGCGATCCAGTCACTAAGTGTTAAGTTAGTAGGACTCCGGTTGGAGGCCGCAGAGCTGGGTGAGACGTCGGGGATCACCTGGTTCGAGCGCGGTAATCATCTTCGTAGTGCCTGGAAGGTTCCCCGATGTCTCGTTCTCGTTCAGCCCGCGCTGCACTCCGCAGGGCGCTCGTCGTCCTGGTCGTGCTCAGTGCTGCTCTGGCCGGCATGGCGGGCACGTCCCTGGCAGTGTCCGTCAGCGAGACGCCGAGTACGTCCAGCAGCGCCGTGCCGCCCGCTTCCGGGATCACCGGCCTTTCACTGGGCACCGTCACCTGGGCACTGGTCGGCATCACCGTCCTCGTGCTCGGGTTCGTCGCGGCTTCGCTGTCCGGCCGTCGAGATCCGGACGCCATGCATCCGAGCCTGGCCCATGCCGGCGCAGGCCACTCGTTCCAGCCGTCGACACACGAGGCGCAGGGAGAGCCGACGGCTGCCGCCGTGATCGTCTGATGGAGGATTTCAGCGCGTTCTCCGTTCGGGACTCCCTGCGGATAGCCATGGTCGGCACCAGAGGTGTGCCCGCCCGCTACGGCGGCTTCGAGACCTGTGTCGAAGAGGTCGGTACCCGGTTGGCCGCACGAGGTCATGACGTAACCGTCTACTGCCGCCGGACGAATGCCGACGGACCTGAGCTGGAAGTCTTCCAGGGCATGCGACTGGTGTACCTGCCGGCGATGCGCAAGCGGTCGCTCGAGACACTCAGCCACTCCGGCTTGTCCGTCGCGCACCTGGCCCGGCATCGCACCGATGTGGCCCTGATGTTCAACTGCGCGAATGCTCCGTGGTTGCCGGTCGTCCGGGCCAGCGGGATCGCAGTGGCCACCCACGTCGACGGATTGGAATGGCAGCGGGCCAAGTGGGGCCCGCTCGGCAGGAAGTACTACAAGATGGCCGAGCGGCTGTCGGTCAAATGGTCCGACGCACTCATCGCCGACGCCCGGGGCATCAGCACCTATTACCGCGACACCTACGGCGCCGCAACGGATCTGATCAGCTATGGAGCCCCACTGGTGGCTCCGGGCGCCGATCGCCTGGCAGCGGCCGGGCTCGAACCGGACTCCTATCACCTGGTGGTGGCTCGCTTCGAACCAGAGAACCACGTGCTGGAGATCGTGCGCGGTTATGTGCGCAGTGGCGCCCGGCTGCCGCTGGTCGTCGTCGGCTCCGCGCCCTACTCGGACGAGTACACCCAGCTGGTGCATGCCGAGGCCGACGGTCGGGTGCGCTTCCTGGGTGGGGTCTGGGACCAGAACCTGCTCGACCAGCTCTATGCCAACGCCCGCAGCTACCTGCACGGCCACTCGGTGGGCGGCACCAACCCCTCGCTGCTGCGGGCGATCGGCGCGGGCGCCGCGACCGATGCCTTCGACGTCGTGTTCAACCGTGAGGTCTTGGGCACCGCCGGGCGGTACTTCAGCGACCCGGACCAGCTCGCCCGGCTGATCGACGACTCCGAGGCCGACCCGGAATCGGCATCCGGCCGCGGGCACGCCGCTCGTGGTCGCGCCGGCGGTTACGACTGGGATGACGTCGCCGACCGCTACGAGATGTTGTGCCGGAGGTTGGCCGGTTCCAGTCGCGCGCTCCGCCGCGCGGTACCTCAGCCGGGCAATCGCACGGAAGGCATGGTCGGGTCCTCCGCGGTACCCAGCGAACGATAATCGGTGGGTTTCGACACTGCTGTTCTACTTGTCTCCAGCACCAATCCGCTGCCGGCGAGGAATTGCGCCAGTTCGACGAAACTCGAGTAGTGCGGGCCGAGCAGATAACCGGATCCCGCCAACAGGTAGAGATCGGTGACCGAAGACTGCACACCGGCAACGGAGTTGTAGGCGCCCTTGTCCTCCAGCATCCAGCAATTTCCGATCTCGGCCACGAGCTGGCGGCCCGCTGACGGCACGTCGGCCGATACGAAGAAGGTCACCTCTGGGGACTCTGCCCGAATCTCGCGCATGCGCTGCAGATACCACTGGATCGGTGAGGCCTCGAGGGTCTGCTCGTGCGAGGCACTGTGCGCTCTGATCATCACACCCACGTAGGGCGCGCCCGTCAGGTGCTGATGGAAGAACGTTCGAATGCGGTTCGCTACCGGCGCGACCGGCGCAAGCGAGCGGAATTCCGGCTGCCAACCACCCGCACCCCCGGCCAACTCGAGCGGCTGACTCGTCTGCACCTGCCACAGCCGACTTCGCCTGGTCGAATCGTCGATCCACTGCAGGGACGCGTCCCGATACGGGTAACGCAACGACAGCGCCCTGGACACGGCCAATGGCACAGAAGGAAAGTCGACGTCCCACAGTTCGGTCAGTCGTGGACCGAACTCCGCGCCGGTCGGCCACACGTAGGCGAACTCCCGCCCTTCGGCGCGGGCCAGCACCCGACCGCCCAGCACCACCCGGATGCGATTGCCAAGGCCATGCCGGTATCGCGTGCAGACGATCAGCCGCTTGCCGCCGAGTGGTGTCACGACGACCGCCGCTTCTTGATCGTGCGGCTCACCCGATAAGGGATGGAGCGGGCTTTTCGGCGCCATTCGGCTCTTGCGTAATTCTTGCGGAAATCGCCGACGAAGCGCCCGGCGTCCGCTGCGGAGGAAAAGAGTCCCCGCTCGCACCAGAAGGCCGAGAGCAGGGCGAGGGCGCTGTGGTCCAGCTGAGCAAGTGCGCCGCGGTGAACGCTGAACAGCGGAGCCCGCCCGGTTCTTGCCTTGTCGATGGCCTGCGCAACCTGTTCGGTGCCTGCTCCCCTGGGCCAGATGTTCGGCGAGAACACCTGGTGGAAGTCGAAGACCTCGGTCAGGTCAGTGCCCCGGGACACGATCCAACCCGAGTAGAGAAAGAACTCCAACAGTTCTTCACGGATGAATTCATCTGCGAAGCTCCTGCCGGAACGGGCCGCGATATCGCTCATCAAGGCCTTCACCAGCGCCACGTCCAGCACGAAGGGAGTGACGGTCGCGGTGAAGCTCCCCACGTGATCGGCGACCGGAAGGTGCAGGTATGCCATCACGTTCTCGAACGCTGGACGCAGTGGGTGGGTCTCGTAGCTGTAGACATTGACCCGCGCGCGGCCGTCCGGTGCCAGGAAGAACCCCACCTCAGGTGTGGCGATGAAGTGGTTCTTGGCGTCGAGGACGACGTAGTGAGTGCCGGTCAACTGGTCGGCGATGGCCAACTTCAACACCTGCTGACTGCGCCAGCCGAGCGCCGGCGGAACTGCGCAGATGTCGGCGGGTCGGGCGATCCGTACCAGGGGAGCCCGGTCACCGTAGGCGGACAGCAGTGCAGCGCGTCGTCGAGCGCCCATGCCTTTCGCCGAGTTGTCGATGACGACGAGTTCCAGGGCCAGGGCCTCCGGCAGGAACCTGGCGACCGAGGCGGCCTGCAGCAACAGCATGGGGAATTCCGATTCGAACACCACCGTGACGAAGGAGAGCCGAGCGTCTGTCAACAACGTTCCTCTCGTGGCTGCCAGCGGCCTTTCCGCGTCGCCATCGTCAGATCCGGCTCACCCTATCCGAGCTCGGAAATTGCAGACAATACGGATATTGAACGACACTTGACCGCACTGATCGCATCGGGTGAAAACACTCATCACACTTCGGCGCGGGTTCAGGCTGCTGAAATATAAACCGTTACCTGAAGGTTGCCACTCCGTGATAATCGCCCGTTCGGGTCAGCGATATATCAGGCGGGTCGACGGAGCGAGCTCCGGGCAGCGTCGCGCGACAGCTGAAGGAGTAAAGCTCCACTACGCTCTGTCGCCATGCCCCGAATTCACGCAGCACTCGTACGCCTCGCGCCCTCCTCGGGTGGCGCTCGGCACGCAACTGCATCACGAACCCGTCATGCCGTTCGCCGTTCTGCAGTGCTTGTCGCGGCTCTGGGGCTGATCGTTACAGCTGGTCCGGCCATGGCGGCGTCGACCGGTGCCGGACTCGAGTCCCAGTTCGACACGTTCTACAAGTCGGGCTTGCAGCCGGCGAAAGGAACTCCTGCGCCCTCGTCGGGCAGTGAACTGGTATTGCCGACCGCGGGCTCCTACGGGTCGACCGTGGTGAGTGGTGCCGGGCGCGTCACGGTCGCGGTGCGAGGCTCTGTGTGCCCTGGCATCACCCCGCTGATCGCCGTGTCCGTGGACGGCACAGACCTGGGTACGCAGGCAGTGACCAGCAAGGTTGCCTACCAACAGCTTTTCTTCGGCTCCTCGGTGTCGGGTGGTACCCACACCATCCGGGTCACCCTGACCAATGACGAGTACGTCGCGCACAACTGCGATGTCAACGCCTATGTCGTGGCCGTGACCATGGACGCGTTGCCCACGTCCACCCCGGCGCCGTCGACCGCCAAGCCTGGGCCGGACAACACCGGCGTACCTGGAGGTACGTCTTTGACCGTCCACAATGGTGACCTCACCGTGACCAAGGACGGCACGGTGATCGATGCGCTCGACATCCACGGCGGTCTGTACATCAAGGCCAACGACGTCACTATCACCAGAACGCTGATT
>CAXSEW010000142.1:0-8830 GCA_964236185.1 uncultured Nakamurella sp.
GCGGGTGTAGTCCTCCAGGCCGTACATCGACAGGTCCTTGCCGTAGCCGGAGTGCCCGAACCCGCCGTGCGGCATCTCGGCGACCAGCGGGATGTGGGTGTTGATCCAGACGCAGCCGAAGTTCAGCGCGGCCGACATCCGCATCGCCCGGCCGTGGTCGGCGGTCCAGACCGATGATGACAGACCATATTTCGTGCCGTTGGCGTAGGCCAGGGCTTCCCGTTCGTCGGTGAACTTCTGCACGGTGATGACCGGCCCGAAGATCTCGTTCTGCACGGCCTCGTCCTGCTGGTTCAGATCGGCGATGACGGTCGGCTGGTAGAAGTAGCCGTCGCCGTAGTCGCCACCGCGCAGTGCCGACCCGCCGGCGGTCAGCCGGGCGTGGTCGGGGAGTCGGTCGATGAAACCGCCGACATGCGCCAGCTGATTGGCGTTGTTGACCGGCCCGAACAGGGCGTCGGTGTTCGACGGCGGACCGGTCACCGTGCTCCTGGCCTGCTCGGTCAGCGCGTCGACGAAGTCGGCGTGGGCGCCGGGGGAGACCATCACCCGGGTCGCCGCCGTGCAGTCCTGTCCGCCGTTGAAGTAGCCGGCCACCGCGATGGCCTCCGCCGCCGCGGCGATGTCGGCGTCGTCGAAGACGATGACGGGGGCCTTGCCGCCGAGTTCCAGGTGCACGCGCTTGACGTCGGACGAGGCAGCAGCGGCGACCGCCATGCCGGCCCGCACACTGCCGGTGATGGCCACCATGGCCGGCGTCGGGTGGGACACCAGCGCGGCGCCGGTGGTGCGGTCACCGGTCACCACGTTGAGCACTCCGGGCGGCAGGAATTCGGCGGCGAGTTCGGCCAGCAGCAGGGTGCTGACCGGGGTGGTGTCCGACGGCTTCAGCACGACGGTGTTGCCGGCGGCCAGCGCCGGTCCGATCTTCCAGATCGCCATCATCAGCGGGTAGTTCCACGGCGTCACCTGACCGACGACGCCGATCGGCTCCCGGCGGATGAAAGACGTGTGACCGGCCAGGTACTCACCGGCCGACCGGCCCTCCAGCACCCGGGCCGCGCCCGCGAAGAACCGCAGGTGGTCGACCGCCGGTGGGAGTTCCTCGGTGGTGGTCAGGCCGATCGGCTTCCCGGTGTTCTCGCTCTCGGCCGCGACGAACTCGTCGGCCCGCGACTCGAGCGCGTCGGCGATCTTCAGCAGCGCCCGTTGGCGCGCCGAAGGAGTGGTGCGGCCCCACGACTCGAAAGCGCTCGACGCAGCCTTGAACGCGGAGTCGAGATCGGCCGCGCCGGAGATGGGCGCGGTGGCGTAGGCCTGGCCGGTCGACGGGTTGATCACGTCGCTGGTGGCGCCGTCGGCGGCATCGGCGAACTCGCCGTTGATGAAGTTGCGCAGCGCTTTCATGTGCTCCCTTTCTCGGGCCGCGGGCGAAGTACTCGCCAGGCGCGGCTGCTGGTGTCTCCAGCATTCCCTGTCCGCCCGCCCGGCCGCCAGTGGGTCCCTGGTCGGGTCGCTCCCACTGGTCTGCCGTTCGAGCCCGCCGTGAATGCCATCCGTCGGCGTGGTGGATGTCTGAATCTAGACGACTCTAAAGACTCTAAAAGACTCTAAAGCGTGCTGATACGGTGGCCGGATGCCAAATCCCTTCCACCCCAGCTTCGGAGTCAGTCCACCGCTGTTGGTCGGTCGCGAGAGCGTGCTGGCCGAATTCGTGGAGGCGCTGGAGGACGGGCCCGGCTCGTCCGGCCGCGCAACGCTGTACACCGGAGCCCGTGGTACCGGGAAGACCGTGATGCTCAATGCGGTCGAGGACCGCGCGCGCGAGCGGGGGTGGCTGGTGATCAGCGAGACCGCGACACCGGGCTTCGTCGAGCGGATGACCCGGCAACACCTCCCGCGGATCCTGCGCGACTTCGATCCGGACGCCGTGCAGCGCCGCATGAAAGGCGTGACCGCGCCGCTGAGCATCGGACGGGTGGACTGGGACACCGTGGAGAAGCACGTGGTGCAGGACGGGCTGCGCAATCAGCTCGGGGCGTTGACCGACCTGCTCCTCGAGCACGGCACCGGCGTCCTGATCACCCTCGACGAAATCCATCAGAACCAGCTCGACGAGTTGCGCGAGCTCGCCGCCACCGTGCAGCACGCCTTCCGGGAAGGCCGCCAGCTCGCCTTCGCCGGTGCGGGGCTGGCGGCCAACGTGAGCGACGTGGTCAACGACGACGTGCTGACCTTCCTTCGCCGGGCCGAGCGGCACTCGCTCGGATCCGTTGCCCGCGCAGACGTCGAGCGGGGATTCCGCGAGCCCATCGAGACAGCCGGCCGCCGGGTCGGCGCCGCCGCGCTGCAGGTGATGATCGACGGTGCCAACGGTTACCCGTTCCTGCTGCAGCTGGTTGGGGCACAGACCTGGCGCCTGCACCCGGACGAGGAAGAGATCACCGTGGCCGACGCAGTCGAGGGAGTGGCCAGGGCGCGACGCCGGCTCGGCTCGTTGATCCACGAACCCGCGCTGCGCGTCACCTCCCACACCGATCAGTTGTTCCTGCGGGCCATGGCCCACGACGACGGGCCGTCGAAGATGGCCGACGTGCAGCAGCGGCTGGGCGTGGATGTCAACTACGCCAGCCAGTACCGGTTGCGGCTGATCGCCGCCGAGCTGATCTACGCCACTCGCCGCGGACACGTGGACTTCGCCTTGCAGTATCTGCGTGAGTATCTTCGCGAACACGCAGCCGCGGATCTCTGAGGTCAGCTCGACATCACCAGCGACGCGTCGCCCTGGACGTCGGAACTCCCCCGTCGGCCAGGTGGGGCGGGGCCGATACTCGGTGGAGCAGACGGCGCGCGCTTGGTAGGAATAGGAGCGGTGTGCGGTCAGACTGACCGTAGAGCCGCAAGCGGCGCACGAGAGTTCCGGCGCGCCCAGCGTCGGACCGGCATCACCAGGAGGCAGCGATGGCCCACACCACCCCGGACGAGACCCACGACGCACCGGACGAGACCGGGTCGACCGAGCATGTACCGGTGACCGAGGACGCCAAGTCGGCGTTCGCCGCCGCACTGGAGCGGAAGAAGCAGGCCGGCCAGGCCCGGACTGCGCACCTGGACGGTCACGGCGGGGTGGGCGGCGCGACGTCCAACCACAAGGCCACCCGGACGTTCCGCCGCAAGTCCGTGTGACCCTGCCGCGCGCATGATGCGTCCCGCGCACTCGTCGCGCCGCGCTCATCTCGGTTCCGCCGCGCGCTCAAGGTGTTGCGCCCATCGAGATGTGTCGTGCTCATCAAGGTGCCGTCGCGCTCATCAAAGGGTCGATTCCTGTCCCACCGGTCCCAGAACCAACATGGTGATGAGCGCGGCGGCCCGGCCATGCCGAGCGCAGCCGTTTCGCCGCCCGGACGGCGCGGCCCGGAGCTACAGCACGACGACGCTGCGTAGCACCTCGCCCTTGTGCATCTTGTCGAACGCCGACTCGATGTCGGTCAGGGCGATCTCCTCGGACACGAACTTGTCCAGCGGCAGCCGGCCCTGCAGGTACAGGTCGGTCAGCACCGGGAAGTCGCGGGAGGGCAGGCAGTCCCCGTACCAGGACGACTTGAGCGAGCCGCCGCGCCCGAAGACGTCGATCAGCGGGATCTCCAGCTGCATGGTGGGGTTCGGGACCCCGACCAGTACGACGGTGCCTGCCAGGTCGCGCCCGTAGAACGCCTGCAGGTAGGTCTCGGGGCGGCCGACCGCGTCGATCACCACGTCGGCGCCGAACCCGTCGGTGAGCGCCTGGATGCTCTCGACGACGTCGCCATTGCTGGCCAGGATGGTGTGGGTGGCGCCGAAGTCCGTCGCCCACTCCAGCTTTCGCTGGTCCATGTCGATGGCGATGATCTTGCTGGCGCCGGCCAGCCGGGCACCGGCGATGGCCGCGTCACCGACCCCGCCGCAGCCGATGACGGCAACGCTGTCGCCCCGGGTGACCGCGCCGGTGTTGATGGCGGCGCCCAGCCCAGCCATCACGCCGCAGCCCAGTAGACCGGCCACCGTTGCAGGTGCCGCGGGGTCGACCTTGGTGCACTGGCCGGCGGCGACCAGCGTCTTCTCGATGAAGGCACCGATGCCGAGCGCGGCGGACAGCTCGGTGCCGTCCTCGAGCGTCATCTTCTGATGGGCGTTGTGGGTGTTGAAGCAGTACCAGGGACGGCCGCGCAGACAGGCCCGGCACTGCCCGCAGACTGCGCGCCAGTTGAGGATGACGTAGTCGCCCGGCGCCACCTCGGTGACGCCTTCGCCCACCGACTCGACGATGCCGGCGGCCTCGTGGCCGAGCAGATAGGGGTAGTCGTCGCCGATGCCGCCGGTCTTGTAGTGCAGGTCCGTGTGGCACACCCCGCACGCCTGGATCTGGACCACCGCCTCACCGGGACCGGGATCGGGCACCAGGACCGAGACCAACTCGACCGGGGCGTCCTTCGCCCGCGAAATGACGCCCTGGACCTTCTGCACCATCGACCATTCCTCCTGCTGGTTCCGGGTCGGCTGCTCGGGCTCGACCTGGCGACGGCGACCGATCGGGCGCCGTTTGCAGGGTATCCAGTCTGCGGCCGGTATCCTCACCCCGGGCGAAGTCCGCTGTGGCGTAGACCGAGCCGCACCCGCTGCCGGAGCGCAGATCGGTCCGCTACCGTGCCTGGGTGACCCATCGCCGCGGAGGGCTGGTGCTGCTGGTCGTGGTGGCGGTGCTGGTCGCCGTGCTCGCCAATCTCCGCCCGCAGGTGCGAGCCGGATCGGCACAGGCCGTCCCGGTTGCGGGACCGCCGGCAGTCGGCGACTGCGTGATGGATCCGTTTCCGGGCGAGTCGGTTTCGCCGGTGCCGGATCTGGCGACGGCGGGCGGCACCGTCCCGATCTATCCAGCGCAGACCATCCAGCCGTGTAGCGGTGCCAGGTATGGCGAAGTGGTGGCCGTTTTTCCACACCCGCTGCCGTACGTGGCTAAAGGTGACGACCACTCCGGTCGCTACCTTCAAGATCCCAATGTGGATAAGTGCAGTCCACTGCTGTCCGCCTACCTCGGCATGGTCCCGGAACCGATGTCCAGTTTCTGGATACCTGATCTATCGATCAACGGGGGCTTGTCCCGTCCGTCAGTTCGACAGACGACGGCTGGGCAGCATTGGGCAGCGTGCGTGATCAGCGTGCAACCGCCCGATGTGTATGCAGACCCGCTCACCGGGCCGCGCTACGGCGCCAGCCTACGGAACGCTGTCAAGACCGGCGCTGAGCGCAATGTGATCGGACGGTGCCCGCCATTGGTGGATTGGACGTCACAGCCCTTGACGGGCAGCTGCGCGTCACCGCACGTGCTGGAGCTGTTGGCCTACGGAGGCTCCGGCAATAAGTCGATGGACCGCGCCCAGCTCGATTTGAGCTGCCGGCAGTTTGCCAACCAGGTGACCGGCATCCCGGACCCCAGTGCGGCCGGCGCACTTGATGTGCAAGTGCACGTCGAGGACGGTGACAACGCGGTGATCGCCGGCCAGCAGATCCCGCCGGCCTCGTTTCTGCGGTGCGGTGTGGTGGTGCTCGACGGCCACAAGCTCGCCGGCAGCCTGCTGGCGCTGGGCCGGGCACCGATCCCGTGGGCGTGATGCCACCGAGCCCCGCCTGACCCCTTGGGCCCCGGCGCGGATCAACTGGCTCGGCGCGGATCAACTCGGCCCGAATGTGACGCGTGTGCTCCGAGTTGCCGACTTCATCCGCGCAGACCAGATCACGAAGCGGGCGCAGCGGGCCGGGCCAAAGAGCGATGACCCGCAACATCGGGCCTCAACGCCGCCCGGCGACCGTCGTCATCTCGTGGCGGGAGTGCAGCTTGATCCGTTCGCGGGTGGCCGCTTCGCCGAGCGAGCGCTCGTGGGCATCCAGCCGGGCCCAGCCCTCGAAGTCGGTGACCGAGAGGTTCTTGGCCGCGAGCAGCGCATGGACGGCCTGCGGATCCCGCTCGGGAGCCCGGTCGAGCGTCGGGGCATCCGCCAGCAGGTTCGCGACCGTCTCGGCGGCGTCCGACTTGGTGTGACCGATCAGCCCGACCGGACCACGCTTCACCCAGCCGGTGGCGTAGATGCCCGTCAGATGCGCTCCGTCGAGGTCGATCACCCGGCCACCGACGTTCGGCAGCACGAAGTTGCGGGTGTCGAACGGCAGGTCCTCGATCGCCTCGGAGCGGTAGCCGACGGCCCGGTAGACCGCCTGCACGTTCCAGGTGGTGAACTCCCCGGTGCCGCGGACGTTCTCGTCGCCGGTCAACTCTTGGTGCTCGGTCCGCAGCCCGACGACCTTGCCGTCCTCGCCGATGATCTCGACGGGGTTCTCCAGGAAGTGAATGTGGATGCGGCGGTTGAAGTTCGGGTCCGCGTCCCGGATGGCCCATTCGGACAACACGTCCACCACCATGCGGAGCGACTTGGACTTCGCCAGTGCCTCCTGAGAGCCGGCGTCGAACTCCACGCCCTCCGGTGACACCAGCACCTGCAGGTTGGGCGAGTGGTCCAGCTCGCGGAGCTCGACCGGGGTGAACTTGGCCTGCGCCGGGCCGCGGCGGGCGAACATGTGGACGTCGGTAACGGCCGAGTTCTTCAGCACGGCGTGGACGTGCTCGGGGATGTCGGTGAAGAGCAGTTCGTCACCGGTACGCGCCAGGATCCGGGCCACGTCCAAACCGACGTTGCCGACACCCAGCACCGCCACGGAGTGCGCATCGGTGAGGTCCCAGGTCTGTGGGCGGTCGGGGTGCGAGTCGTAGAACGCCACGAAATCGGCCGCGCCGTAGGACCGCTCCAGGTCGATGCCCGGCAGCCTCAGCGGGCGGTCGCGCTCGGCTCCGGTGGCGAAGATGATGCCGTCGTAGAACTGGCGCAGCTCGTCCAGCTTGATGTCGACGCCGGCGTGCACGTTGCCGAGGAAGGAGATGCGGTCCGACTCGAGAACGCGGTGCAGCGCAACGACGATCTGCTTGATGCGCGGGTGGTCCGGGGCCACGCCGTACCTGATCAGGCCATACGGCGTCGGGAGACGGTCGAAGATGTCGACGGTGACGTCCGGATCCTGCTTGGTGAGGATGTCGGCAGCGTAGATTCCGGCAGGACCGGACCCCACGACGGCAACACGCAGGGGCACAGAAACACTCACGGGTCTTCTCCTCGCCGATGGACAACCACTCCAGGGTACGGCGAGCGAGGGTGACCTCAGGTCCGCCGTGAGCAATGTCCCAGGCGCCCGACGGGCATGTCAGTATCCGCCGCCGCCGGCGAGCGATACCGCGCCGGTCGGATGCCACACCGTCTTGATCTCGAGGAACGCACGCATCCGAGCGGTGCCGGGTGGCCGGTGAAAATCGATGTCCGGACCGGGCGCATGCACTCGCTTCACAGTCCAGGCCGCCGCCCGCTCCAACTCGACCCGGAGGTCCCCCGTGCACCCGGTGAGGTCCAGTGCGTTGACGTCGCCGTGAGCAGCCAGGTGCGGCGCCATCTCGGCCGGGCTGCCGGTGAGGATGTTGACCACCCCGCCGGGCAGGTCCGAGGTGGCCAGTACCTCGGCGAGGGCGATCGCGGGTAGCGGCCGGTCCGGCGAGGCGATCAGCACCACCGTGTTGCCGCTGGCAATGATCGGCGCCAGCACGCTGACCAGGCCCAGCAGGCAGTCCTGCGCCGGCGCGACGGCGGCGACCACGCCGGTCGGTTCCGGGGTGGAGAAGGAGAAAAACGGCCCCGAGACCGGGTTGGCGCCGCCGAAGACAGCGGCGATCTTGTCGGTCCAGCCGGCGAAGTGCACCAACCGGTCGATGGCGGCATCGACGGCGCGGGTCGGTTGATCGGCGCCCGCCTGTTCGAGCAACTCGACGAACTGGGCCCGTCGTCCCTCCAGCATCTCGGCGATCCGGTAGATCACCTGACCGCGGTTGTAGGCCGTCGCACCGGACCAGCCGGGAAAAGCCTTGCGGGCGGCCACTACTGCGTCCCGAACGTCCTTACGAGAGCCCTGCGCCACATTGGCCGCGAACGCGCCGGCGGCGCCGGCGACTTGAAAGGTCCGGCCGGACTCGGACCGCGGAAAGGCCCCGCCGATGAAGAGTTTGTAGGTCTTCGCGACCGGCAGGCGTTCCTCGTCGTTCACGATTGCGTTCCCTCGTCATCGGTGCGGAGGTAGGCGGCCAGGCCGGACCGGCCGCCCTCCCGGCCGAAACCGGATTCCTGGTAGCCGCCGAAGGCGGCGGTCGGGTCGAATCGGTTGAAGGTGTTGGCCCACACCACTCCTGCCCGCAGCGCGGCGGCCATCCCCAGGATTCGGGAGCCCTTCTCGGTCCACACCCCGGCGGAGAGTCCGTAGGGCGTGTTGTTCGCCTTCGCGATCGCCTCGTCGGGTGTACGGAAGGTCAGCACCGACAGCACCGGCCCGAAGACCTCCTCCCGGGCGATCCGCATGGATTGCGTCACCGCGGTGAAGACGGTGGGAGCGAAGAAGTACCCGCGGCCGGGCAGCGCCACCGGCGACGTCCACCGCTGGGCACCCTCTGCCTCCCCGACATCGGCCAGGGCGGTGATGCGGTCCAGTTGCGCCGCCGAGTTGATCGCGCCGATGTCAGTGTTCTTGTCCATCGGGTCGCCGAGACGCAGCGTCGAGATACGTTCGCGCAGCTTGGCTATCACCTCGTCGACGATCGACTCCTGCACCAGCAGGCGGGACCCCGCGCAGCAGACCGACCCCTGGTTGAAGAAGATGCCGTTCACGATGCCCTCGACGGCCTGGTCGATCGGGGCATCGTCGAAGA
>CAXSEW010000143.1:0-8795 GCA_964236185.1 uncultured Nakamurella sp.
GGCCACTGCTCCGGGTTGTAGTCGCCGCCGAAAGCGATTGCCCCGCCGAGCTTCTCGTTGACCGCGGCCATGCCGGCCGAGAGGTGTGCCGAGCGATCCGGCAGGACGTCGGCGAGGGAATTACGGTTCGCCGGGCCGTCCTGCCGGTTCGGATGATCGGTCATCCCTTGTTGGCCCCGAGGGTCAGACCGGCGACGAACTGCCGCTGCAGCACCAGATAGACGATCAGCACCGGTACGGCGGACAGCAGCGCGCCAGCGGACAGCAGGTTGTAGTTCGTCGCGAACTGGCCGTTCAGGTTGTTCAAGCCGGAGGTGATCGGCAGTCGATCCCCCTTCTGCACCAGCAGCAGTGCCCAGAAGAAGTCGTTGTAGATGAAGATGACCTCGAGGGTGGCCAGCGCGGCGAGTGCCGGCCGGCACAGCGGCAGGATGATGTTCCAGTACTGACGCCAGATGCCGGCGCCGTCCACCTGCGCGGCCTCGGTCAGCTCGACCGGTAGCGCCTTCATGTAGTTGCTCATCACGAACGTGCAGAAGCCCAGCTGGAAGGCCACGTTCACCGCGATGACGATGTAGTACGTGTTGATGAACGATCCCGAGTCCGAAATCGACTCCGGCAGCGGCGTGTGCTTGGCGATCTGGAACAGCGGGGTGGCCAACACCTGCTGCGGCAGCAGGTTTCCGGCGGTGAACAGGATGAGCAGCGGCACGTTGAATCGCCACGGCACCCTCGACAACTTGAAGGCGGCGAAGGAGGCCAGCAACAACGTCAGCGCTACCGCCGGAATGGTGATGATGGCGGAGTTCAGGAAGAACTTCGGCAGCTGAGCCTGCTTCCAGGCGTCGATGTAGTTCTGGAAGTTGTAGGGGCCGCCGACGGAGAAGAACGAGTGGTCGTTGAAATAGTCGTTGGGCCGCAACGAGGTGTACACAGTCCACACCAACGGGATCAGCCACAGCACCGCGGCCACGGACAGGAATACCAGGATGCCGATCCGGCTGCCCCGGCTGCCCCGGTTGAGCGGCGAGGTACCGAACGACCGCTTGTATTCGCCCGCCTCCTCCGGCGTCACGTCCGGGGTGACGGTAGGAGCGACGATGCTCATCGGTTCTCCTCCTTGAACGCCTGGGTCAGGTAGCTGATGATCGGCACCAGGGCGATGACCAGCAGGATTACCGCCAGGGCCGAGGCGTAACCCACTCGGGCGGCCGCGCCGCTGTTGGTGTAGATCATCGTGGACAGCAGCTGCAGACCGTTGGTGCCTTTGTTGATGATGAAGACGATGTCGAACGCCCGGAGGGCCTCGATCACCGTGATGACCACGATGACGATGTTGATCGGCTTCATCGCCGGGAAGACGACTCGGAAGAACGTCTGCTTGCTCGTGGCTCCGTCGATCGCCGCCGCTTCGCGCAGCGACGGGTCGATGCCCTTCAGACCGGCTAGGTATAAGATCATGATGTAGCCGATGTGCTTCCAGCTGGCCGCGACCAGAGCCGCCCACAGGTTGATGTTCGGATTACCGAACCAGTCGACGTGGCTGCCGAAGACGCCGTTGATCAGGCCCTGGTCGGGCGAGAAGATCAGCTGCCAGATGACACCCACCAGGGCCAGCGAGAACATCACCGGCAGGAAGAAGATGCTCTGCATGATCTTGCTGCCCGGTAGCTCCTTGTCCAGCAGCACGGCCAGGAAGATGCCGGCCGGACTGGCGATCAACGCCAGGAACACCAGCCAGATCAGGTTGTGCCGGACCGCGGGCCAGAAGTTGGGGTCTACGGAGAAGACGTCGGTGTAGTTGGTGCCGCCGATCCACTGGATCTTGGAGAAGGCGCCGACCCCGTTCCACCGGCCGAAGGACAGGATGATCGATGCGATGGCCGGGAACCAGACGAGTATCGCCTCGATGAGGATCGGGATGCCGATCATCATCGTCAGGACGACCTTGTCGCGCGAGGTCAACCGGCGCACCCGGCCGCCCCGGCCCAGCGGCTGCTCAGCCGGGGCCGGGGACGAACCGTGGAGTTGGGTCGCAGTCACAAAACGCCTCCGGACGCCGGGTGATCAGGTGGTGAAGATGGTCTTCGCCTGGGACTCCAGGCTCTTGGTGACCGAGGCGGAGTCGCCGTCCTTGAGGAACTGCTGCAGCGCGGGGATGACGACCGGGCTGGCGAAGTCGGGCCGGCTGTCGCGATCCAGGAACTGCGAGATGCTCTTGGCGGAACTAATCAGTTCCGCCGAGCGCTTCTGCAGGGGCGTGTAGGTGGCAGTACTGGCCGTCTTGTTGGCCGCGACGTAGCTCGGGTCGGTCTTGAGGTACAGAAGCTGCGCGTCCGCGGACAGCAGGTAGGACAGCAGCGCCTTGCTCTGCTCACTGGTGCCCTTGCTGCTCAACATGAATCCATCGATGGGCGCCTCGACCGCGTCCATCCCGACGTTCGAGTCGATCTCCGGGAAGGCGAAGAAGTCGATGTCGGTGTCGCCGGCCGGGAACTGCTGGGCGACGAACGAGCCGAGCAGGTACATGCCGGCCTGCTTCTTGACCACGAACTGCGCGGCCTCCTGCCAGGTGCGGCCCAAGGCGCCCTCCTGGTGCAGCGGCAGCAGTTCCTTCCAGGTGTCGAAGACCTTGACGACCTTCGGGTCGGTCCACGACTGCTTGTGGGTGGCCACCAGGTCGATGTGGAACTGGTATCCATTGATGCGCTGGTTCAGGTAGTCGAACGTGCCCATCGCGGGCCAGCCGTCCTTGTCGGCGAAGGCGATCGGCACCAGGCCGTCCTTCTTCATCTTGGCCGCGAGGGTCTTCAGTGCGTCCAGCGTCTTGGGGACCTCGTACCCCTTGGCCTTGAACACGCTGGGCCGGTAGAAGAACGCCCACGGGTAGTTGTAGAAGGGCACGAAGTACTTCTTGCCGTCGGCCGCCGTGGAGGCCTTGACGAAGGCATCGGAGTACTGATTCTGAACGGTGCTCCAGACGTCGTCGATCGGGTTCAGCAGGCCTTGCGCCGCGAAGAACTGCATGCGGTTGCCGGCGAACCAGGTCAACACCTCGTCCGGGCTGCCCTGCAGGTAGTTGTTGATGTTCTCCTGAAAGGAGTTGTGGTCCACCGTGTTCACCTTGACCGACGTGGTCGAGGCCTTGCTGAACGCGTCGAACACGCTCTGGAAGGCCTTCTTCGGCACCGCGTCCGAGGCGTTCGAGCCGATCGACACGCTGCCGCCCAGCTTCTTGATCGCGGCAGCGCTCGAACTGCCGCCGCCGGACATCGGCGCACTGCTGCTGGCCATGGAGTTCGCGGCACTGGTCATGACCGACGACGTAGCGGCCGAGCTGGACGACGTGGTGGCAGCTGCCGAGCTCGTCGAGGACGTCGTCGCCGTCGAGGTTCCGGTACACGCCGACAGCAGCGGAACCGCAGCAGCACTGGCCACGCCGGCGCCGAGCACCCGCAACATCGTCCGTCGATTCATACCGGTCTTGCGCAGGAGCGCGTCGAAGTCCGAGCCAGTCACCGTTTGACCTCCGATTCACGGTGGGCGACCATCGACCACCGAATGTGAACAGAATCTTTCACCGACCGATGGTGAAGTCAACAGATTCGTGTCACAACGTCGTAACAGTCGTGGCGCAGCGCACACCCGGTGAGGTGAGTGAGGTCAATGGGCGAGAACCGGGGCTGCGTCCGGATCCACCTCGACCGCCGCGTGTCGCAGGAGCAACCCGCAGACAACGGCCCCTGCCGCCAGTATGCCCGCCGACCACCAGAACGCGGTGGTGTAGCCGGCCAGCGCGGCGTGTGCCTGCACCAACTTGTCGGCCGGGTTGCGGCCGAGGAGGTAGTGCGTTCCCGCGCTCGCCGAGAAGGCGCTCAGCACGGCGGTGGCGATGGATCCGCCGATCTGCTGGAAGGTGTTCACGGCGGCCGAGGCGACACCGGCGTCGGAGCTGCGCACACCCTGGGTGGCGGCACTGAAGGACGGGGCGATGACGAAGCCGATGCCCAGGCCGATCACCACGAGTCCGGGGAAGATGTCCGTCCAGTACGAGCTGTCCAGGTTAAGCCGGGTCAGCAGCAGCATGCCGACCGAGGCGACGGCAAAACCTGCGGCGACCGGTACTTTCGCTCCGATCCTGGCCACCACCTGCGCAGCGAGCTGGGCCGAGATCACCAGCCCGGTGATCATCGGCAGGAACGACACACCGGTCTGGATCGGGGTGAAGCCCAGCAGGGTGGACAGGTAGTAGGTCAGGAACAGGAAGACACCGAACAGCCCGGCGCCGACGAGGCCCACCGCCACGAAGGATCCGCCGCGGTTGCGATCGAGCACCACCCGCAGCGGCAGCAGCGGGTGCGCCACCCGGTTCTCCACGACGACGAAAACGGCGAGCAGCGACACGCCCAGGCCGATGCAGCCGAGGGTGAGCGGGCTGGACCAGCCCCGGGTTTCGGCAGTGGCCAGGCCGTAGACCAGCGCCACCAGCCCGGTCACGCTGAACAGGACGCCCGGGATGTCGAGGGGATCGACGTGCTCGCCTTGCAGCTGCTTCCGCAGCAGCAGGGCGGCACCGACGACGCCGATGGCCGCCAGCGGCACGTTGACGTAGAGGCACCAGCGCCAGGACAGGTATTCGGTGAGGGCGCCACCGAGAATCAGACCGATGGCCCCGCCGCCACCGGCGATGGCACCGAAGATGGCGAAGGCGCGGCCGCGCTCCCGGGGATCGGCGAAGGTGACGGTGAGCAGCGACAGGGCGGCGGGGGCCAGCAGCGCGCCGAAGATGCCCTGCGCGCCACGGGCGATGGCCAACGTCGCAAAGTTCTCCGCGGCGCCGCCGAGCGCGGAGGCCAGGGCGAATCCGGTGAGACCGGTGATGAACATCGGCTTGCGGCCGACGAGGTCGGACAGGCGCCCGCCGACGAGCAGCAGGGAGCCGAAGGCGAGCGCATAGGCGGTGACGATCCACTGCCGGCTGTCGTTCGAGAAGCCGAGTGCTACCTGCGCGCTCGGCAGCGCGATGTTCACGATGGTTGCGTCCAGCACGACGATCAACTGCGCCAGCGCGACGATCCCCAGCACCCACCAACGCCGGGCGTGGTCGGAGCCGGCCGGTGACGGCTGCGCCGCCGCCGGCGCCACGTCGGCGCCGGACTCCAGCGCTGTGCCAGCCTGATCGAGTCTGCTCATCAGATGCCTCCAGATAAATGGAAGAAGCTTTCCGCTTCGTTGGCGAGGGTAGCACCAAGTGGAGAAGGGCTTCCGGTTTGCCCTAGGATGCGAGCATGACATTGATCACCGATCCGGAACGGCCCCTACGGAAGGACGCCGAGCGCAACCGCCGGCTGATCCTCGACGTAGCAGCGCAGGCCTTCGCCGAGCGGGGCCTGGACGTCGGGTTCGAGGAGATCGCCCGTCGCGCCGGCGTCGGCGTGGGCACGGTGTATCGACGCTTCCCGGATCGGGAGGTATTGGTGGAAGCTCTGTTCGCGCAGCGGATCGAAGAGATGATCAGCCTGGCCGAGACCGCGCTGCACGACCCGGACCCGTGGTCCGGACTGTGCGGCTTCCTGTCCGGATCACTGGAGATGCAGGTGTCCGACCGAGGGCTGCGGACCGTGCTGGGCACGGACACCCATGGTCACGGGAGGCTGGCCGCCGTCCGCGAACGGCTGCGGCCGGTCGTCGACGCCCTGGTCGCCCGGGCGATGGACTCCGGTGATCTGCGGCGTGACGTCCAGACGCTGGACCTGGTGGCCTTCTCCTGGATGATCAGTGCGGCCACTCCCCCGGACCAGCCCGAACTCTGGCGCCGCTATCTGGTGCTGATGCTCGACGGCCTGCGCGAGCAGCGAACGGCATCGACACCGCTCCCGCTGCAGGCTCCGGACGAAATCAGCCTGGACGGTCTGCTGCACCTCGCGCCCCTGTCCAGCCACCGACCACCGACCTCGCCCGTCGCGACCCGACCCTGAGCAGCCGACTGCCCGAGGTGGCACAGTTCGCCCGGTGACCCGCACCCCCCGCTCCACCGGCCGCGCACGACAGTGAGGTGACCGATCCGGTGGATCGAGTCGCATCGACCCTCGCTGTCCGGGCGCTGACCGTGTGCCGCTGTCTGTCCTGCACAACGGCGAGATCGCCACGGGCGGACGACCGCGACCGCGGTGCGAATCATCTGGACCGGCGACCACCTGGGCGCGATCCGGCGGCTGCAGGTGATGATCGCGGGGACGGCGCCCGCGTCACCCACCGGGACCAGGGCTGCGTAGGTCGCGCTCGGTCAGGTCCAGTACAGCAGGCGGGACTGCGGCAGCTTCGCCGCCAACGCGTCCTGGAACCAGGAGCGCATCTCGGCCATCGTCTCCCGCGGATAGACGTATTTGATGCCGCCGAACTTCGACCGCTTCTTCGTCCGCAGGCCCTCGTCCATCTCCAGCTTGGTCCTCGGGTACCAGGTGAGCAGGACGTCCTTGCTGGCCGGGGTGAACCTGTGGGTGATCAACTCCGTGGTCAGGTCGACGTCCGGAATCCCGGCGAGCGCGGCTGCCGTGTCGTCCAGCAACTGCCCGTAGGCGGTGCGCCAGTCGTCGATCGGCATCACCGGGGCGATGGTCAATCCCACCCGGTATCCGGCGATGGCCATCGCGCGCAGCGCAGCGAGCCGGGCAGGAAGCCGCGCCGTGCCGCCCTCGAAGCGGTTGGCGATCTCGACCGCGTTGACCGAGAACCGCACCCTGGTGCGGCGCTGGTGGTCGATCTGCAACAGGTCGCCGACGTCGTCGAACTTGGTGGTGAACCGGAGCGAGACGCCGTTTCCGAACTCACCGGAGCCGACCCGCTCGATGGCCGCCCGCAGCGAGCCGGTGACGTGCTCGATGCCGAGAGGGTCCGTGTAGCACGACATCTCGAAGGTGGTGCCCTCGTGGCCGCGCAACTCGGTACCGCTGGTCACGGTCCCGCGGCCGGCATGGGTGCCGATGCCGGCGAGCACCTCGTCCAGATTGGCGTAGACCCGGGTGACCGGCGGGCCGGTCAGCGAGCCGGCGAGGTAGCAGTACTGGCAGTGGGCCGGACAGCCCTTGGCCAGGTCGATGCGCCAGTCTGCGCTGGGCGGAATCGGCTGCGGCTTGAGCGCACCCGGCGGCGCCACCACGACGGCCAGCGTGTTCTTGGCCCTGGCATAGGTCTCCCGCTCGGACTCACCGCGCAAGCCGGTGATGGAGTTGCCGGACATCACTTCGATGTCGGCCACGCCGGCCGCTTCACAGCGGCGGACGATCTCCGCGGTGTGCGTCAGCTCTGCCGCTGCCCGGGTGATCCGGACGTGCCGCGGAACCCACAGCTTCGTCGGCACCGCACCGGCGCCAAGTACGTCGCCGAAGGAGGACAGGTCTGTCGTCGGTTCCAACAATTGGTTCATCTCCCGGTACAACAATCACAGGAGCCGGGGAGTTCCGTTCGGACAGCGGTGCTCATGTGACATGGCGGACCCCGCAGGCGAGGTGACGACAGCGGTCACAGC
The DNA here is from genome assembly GCA_964236185.1 of uncultured Nakamurella sp. GTDB lineage: Bacteria > Actinomycetota > Actinomycetes > Mycobacteriales > Nakamurellaceae > Nakamurella. The sequence continues at coordinate 7,529 of CAXSEW010000143.1, forward strand.
ACAACGCAGAACGGGACCGGCCGAAGCCGATCCCGCTCTGCGTTGGAACGTGTCCTACTGCGAAGTGCTGCGCGGTGGAAGGTGACTGATCGTCAGCTTCCGGCGTGCTCCTGCACAGTGTCCTTGGCATCCTGCGCCTGGCTCTTGACGTCGCCAGCGGCAGCGGTGCCCTCTTCCTTGACGGTGCCGACCGCGTCGGTGGCGGTCGACTTGACCGACTCCAGCGCGTTCTGAGCGGGCTCCTGCAAATTGCCCGCCACCTCCTTGACGGCCGAGGTGGCCTTCTGAACCAGCGGCTGTGCCTGCTCCTTGAGCGCCGCTGCTGCCTGCGCCTCCTTCTGGGAGGCGGGGATCAGCGAGGCCAACAGCAGACCGGCACCGAAGGCAATCAGGCCGGCAGCCATCGGGTTGCCCTTGGTCTGCGACACCACCTTGCCCGGCGTCGCCGAGATGGCGTCGCCGGCAGAGGACACGGCGTCGCCGGTCGACGACTTGGCGTCGCCGGCGGCGCCCATGATGTGGTCCTTGACCGAGGCAACCGCCCCGGTGGTCGAGGACTTCGCGTCGTCTGCTGCACCCATGATGTGCTCCTTCACCGAGGCGACGCTGCCGCGCAGTTTCGCCTTCTGCCGGTCGGCGATCTTGGCCGGGCTGACCTTGTCACCGAGTTCGTTGACGTCCTGGCTCAAACCAGCCCGCGTCGCTTCGATCTGCGCGCGGATCTCGTCGGGGTTGCTCATCGGTTCTGCTCCTCATGTCCCTTGACAGCGTTGGGGATCTTGCCCAGCGTCTCCGTCGTCCGGTCCAGGCCGCGCATCTCGGCCAATTCCTTCTTGCCACGCAAAGCCAGCACGGCGGCGACGATCGCCCACAGCACCGCGACGATCAGAGCCGCCCAGCCATGCCCGATATGGACGCCGAGGGCCCACCACAGGGCGATGGACAGGAACAGCACGACAAAGTAGCCGGCGAAGCCGGCGCCGGCGAACATGCCTGCGCCCTTGCCGGCCCGCTTGGCCGACTGGGTGGCTTCGGCCTTCGCCAGGGCCACCTCCTGCTGCATCAACGTCGACAGGTCGGCGGTGATGCCACTGACGATCTCGCCGAGCGAACGCTGGGGCGCTTCGGACGTCTCTGCCGGATGCGAACCGAAACCGGCAGCGTCATCGCGGTAGTAATCGGAGGCGTACTGGCCAGGTGCGGCACCGTACGTTCCCGGTTGGTCGACGGGCGAACTCACCTGGGATCACCGAACCCGCCGGTGGGC
>CAXSEW010000144.1:0-8782 GCA_964236185.1 uncultured Nakamurella sp.
AGCAAAGGCCAGGACAAAATCTGGCAGGCAGTCGACGCGATCGCCGCCGCCGGGCACTGGGACGACACCGTGTTCCTGCTGACCTGGGACGACTGGGGTGGCTTCGACGACCACGTCGCGACACCCAACGTCGAACACACCCCCGACGGGGTGCAACTGGCCTACGGACCCAGAGTGCCGCTGCTGATGTTCGGCGGCCGGGTGAAACCGGGTATCGACAGCCGCTGGACCTCCCACGTCAGCATCGGCAAAACCGTCCTGGACCTGCTGGGCCTCCCCCCGTTGGGAGTGCCCAGGCTCGACCGGGCGGTGAGCCTGGCGGACCTGGTCGCCGCCACCGGTACCACCGCCGCCGCGCCGCCGCCGTTCGGCGCCGCCATCACCCAGCCGACCCCACCCACGCCGACCCCGACACCCGCGCCGCTCCCACCGCCCCCGGTATCCACCTCGGCGCCCGTCGGCCCGGTCCTGCTACGCGACGGCACCACCCTGCCCCCACCGAACGACCAACCCGTCAAGTAACCGGCGCAGCGCTACCAGGTGGAAAATCGTTGCGATTCGTGGTTCCCAGATCCAGTGTGGTAGCGGTCATGGCCGTCGGGGTCAGCCTGCACCGTTCCCGTAAAGGTGCAGGTCGTGCCGTCTAGTTCGAACGTCTCGCCCGAGTCAGGTGCGGAGCCGTCAGATTCGAGTTTGGCCTGGTCAGTGCCCTGGCGGGGGCCGTCGATCAAGGTCACCCGGATTGTCATGGCTTGACTATGAACGGTCCCGATGCTTCGGGCAACGTCGACCTCTCCCTTCTATCTAACTCGGCGACGACCTGCACGTCACTCGTCGACGTGTCCGCCCTTGTCAGGTCAGGTGGTCGGATTCGCAGCACGTACAGAATCGCCGATGCGGTGCGGATGAGCAGGTAGTCGACCGCCTTGGGGTCCAGTGGTTCTTGGCCGACCTCAGCGTGGTGGATGCGTGTTGAGTTTCCCCATGGCGGTCAGTGGATCGAATTCCTGGTCGAGGTCGGTTCGCCACCGCTGGTGGTCGGTCCGCATCGCGACTTGATCGAGCGACATGCTGCGATACTCACATCAAGCGATAGTATTGAAGTATGAAGCGTACCTTTGACCCTCTGGTTCTCGTGGGCCTTGCTGCAGAGCAGTGGGGTCTGATCACTACGGCGCAAGCCGGCGCTCTTGGAGTGTCCGCGCAGCAGGTTGCTCGGATGGCCTCCACCGGGATCCTGGAGCGGCTTCGGCATGGCGTCTACCGACTGGCGGGAAATCCGCCGAGTTCGTTCGATGACGTACGGGCAGCGTGGCTAGCTCTCCACCCTGCGATCACGGCCGCGGAGCGCCTTACCCGGTCACAGCCTGAGGTGCTGTCGCACCGCTCGGCAGCCCACCTGCACGGGCTTGGGGACCTTGAGGCCGATGTTATCGAGTTCACCGTGGCCGGCCGCAAACAGAGCCGTAGCTCCGACGTCCGCTTCCATGTCGACGACCGCCTGCAGCGATCGGAGTGGACGCTGGTCGACGGTCTGCCTGTCACCACTATCGAGACGACGATTGGCCAGCTGGCGGCCGAGCGGCTCGACGGCGGTCATCTCGCCGGCGTGGTCCGGGACGCTCTCGTGACTCACCACCTGGGTATCGAGGCCATCACCGCGGTCCTTCGGCCCTTCGCGCATCACTACGGCGCCCCGGTGGGGGCCGGTGCCGAGTTCCTCAACCTGCTTCTTGACCAGGCGGGAATCCCTGAGACGACCCGCCGGATCGGTGCCCAGGCCGAACGCAACGACAATTTTGCCGGGCTGGCGGCAGCTTTCGGGCGCATGCCGATGCTGGACAGCGCTGAACGAGCCTCCCTGGCCACCGTGGCGGCCAACTTCCCACTCCTGGACAGATCGGCCGGGGCAGCGATCTTCGCTGCAGTAGGCAACCTTCCGCTTCTGGACTCATCGGTGACAGCGGCCTTCCTGGCCGCAGCCGAGAAGGACATCCCACAGCTGGATCCGTCGCTCATCGCCGGCGTGCATAACCTCGGTCTCTCCGCCGCCATGAAGGACACGGTCGACCAACTCGGGAAGGTCATGACGCCGCAGGTGACGGCTCAGCTGGCCGCGCTGCTGCGTGACGCCGGGCGGCCGGGCGGCGGGTCGACGACCGCGAGCGCGGCGGCCGCAGTCAACCACCCGGGATCGGCGACCAAAGGCCAACTCGAGGCCCCGAAACCGACACGGACGTGACCACTCCGCCGCGCCGGTACCCGACGGCGAAGGACTTCCGCCAGGCGATCACCCAGCGGATCAACACCGAGGCCGCGCGAAGGCGCCGATCGGTCAGTGAGTTGCGCCGCGAATTTCTCTACCAACGGTTTCTGGCCCGGGTCTTCCATTCATCCAACGGTGACCAGTGGGTACTCAAAGGCGGTGTCGGCCTGCTGATCCGGCTACCGATTGCGCGGTTCAGCCAAGACGTCGACTTGTACAACGCCGTCCACGGGCTCGACGATGCGATCGCCAATCTTCGGGCCTGCGTTGTCATCCCGGATCTGGATCCCCTCACGTTTCAGATCGGCAAAGTTGTACCGATGAGCGGGGCGGTGGCCGGCGCGACGATCACAGTCGAGGCGTACCTGGGTGCGACGGTGTTCGGGAACTTCACCATCGATCTGTCCACCGAGCTCGAGCACGTGGGGGCGGTCGATCGGATCCGCTTTGCTCACGTCATCACCATCGATGACATCAGCCCGCCGCCGATGATCGTGGTGTGCGCGATGGCGGACCAGATCGCTGACAAGGTGTGCGCGATGTACAGCACCTACGGTGCCGGGCAGCAGCCGTCTACCCGCTACCGCGACCTGGTCGACCTGGTGCTCATCGTCCAAAGCAGCAGCATCGACGCCGCCGATACTCGGGGCGCGCTCGTGCAGCAATCGCAGGTGCGCCAAATCGTTCTGCCCCCGGTCATGCGATCGCCGGCGCCCAGTTGGACAGTTTCCTACCGCCAACAGGCCTCCCAGACACCGCGGCTGCTTCAGGAACTGCGTGACCTGAAGGCCGCGTTGTCGTTCGTCGGGCGCTGCTTGGATCCGCTGCTGTCCAATACGGTGACGTCCGGTGTCTGGGATCCGTCCGCCGGCTCATGGACAGCCGGCGTCCCGAGCCAAGACACCGCGATCGGACACGCTCCATGACCCGAGCAGCAGACCCCGCGGCCGCTGCGCAACTTCAGCATCTGACGCGGCAGCTGGTTCTGAGCCTCATGGACTACTACACACACGAGCAACTCCCGGGGGCCTGCGCGCGGTTCGGGCTCCCCGCTCCCCCGCCCGAGGCGGTTCCGCCAGCGACGCTGACCAAGCGGCAGCGCCTGACTCAAGTCTTTACGCAGATCCCGGCAGGCGACTACCGCCAGGTCCTCGCTCGGTTCATCGAGGACGGTCAGCTCCCACCGGACACCCGCAATCAGGCCCAAGATCTCGTGTGGACGCCGGGCCCAGAGATCCTCGAGCGGGTCCGACGGGAAATCGCCGATGCGCTGGAATCCGTGGCGCCGATCTGGAGCAACCTGTCCGGGTATCTCCAGTTGCTCCGACGGCTGTTCGCCTTGGACCGCAACACCGGACTATGGGGTTCTACGACGCTCGAGGCGGAGATCGTCCAGCACACCGTGACCAACTCTGAGGACTGGACAGTTCTGGATCTGTTCGAGGCGATCGGGGCGTTGGACACCCACGATCGGCGATTTGCCGCACTCGTCGAAGGCCTTCTGTCGGGATCGGTGAATCCCGATGAACGGCGGCAGCATGAGCTGCTGGCTGTGATCAAACCGGTGCTGAAGCACGGCGGCTTGCAGGTCATCGAGAACGGTTCACGGGGCGGGTATCCGGAGTTCAAGATCCTTGCCGGCAACTCGCCGGGCCGGCCCGCTCAGCTCGTTCTGTTCGCCTCCACCGGCAGCTCCAAACCAGACCTGCGGATCAGTGAGGTCCTGGACCGCACAGTAGAGATCGTTGATACCCGCCAGGTGCTCCGCTATGACCGAGCCGTTCCGGCTGAACACGGGCTCAACTGGGCAGCGCTCCAGGCGTGGTGGGCCGACACAAACAGCCTCGATCGGGTCGCTCCCGACACCAAGAAGAGCCTCTACCAGCGTCTGCTCGCCGGGATCCCGAAGACGTCGCCACCTCAACAACGGCTGTTCCGGGCCTATCACCAGTGGGTCGCAGCTCAGGGGCTGGTGGACTTCCCGGTGCTGCTGCCTGAAGTGTGGCTCCACTGGGATCCGCAATCGACCCGGCAACGCGGTGACCAAGTGTTCCGCTCGCATCGCCTCGACTTCCTGTTGCTGCTGCCCGGCCACCGGCGGGTCGTGCTCGAGGTCGACGGCGCCCAGCACTACTCGACGGCCGATCGTCAGGCAAGCCCGGAGCTGTACGCGGCGACCATGCGTGCGGACCGGGACCTTCGCCTCGACGGCTACGAGGTCTTCCGGTTCGGCGGCCACGAATTCGGCGCCTCCGAAGCCGTGCTCACGACGGCCGAGTTCTTCGGTCGTCTGTTGCGTGCGGAGACCGGCGAGGTCTGAAGGACCGGCAGCCGCTGTCAGCTGCGGTCAGAGGAACGCCGCAGAGGCTCCGGCGACCAGCCCCACCGCGGCGCAGGCCATCGCCCAGGTGCGTCGGGCGTGGAACTCGATGCTCTTAAGGATGTAGTCGGGAGCGTGGTCGATCTGGTCCCAGCTCGTGCCGCCGTGCGGGCTGAGCGCGGCGTACGCCGCCCGGGTGACCGTGGCCCGGCGGCTGTCGGTGATGAGCAGGGCGACCGCCGCGGCTTGGGTGAGCAGCGCGACGACGGTCAGGACGATGTGGGTGGTGTGCGTACGCCTATAGCACCCCAGGATTCTGGCGGCGGGTGGGATCGAGGCCGTGTCGGCGGCCTTCGAGTGTGCGGCAAGCCGGCCCGGGCGATTCCATCCAACCTGGCTGTCGGTGTCGAGATCTACGGTGTGCGGTATGGAGGACGTGCCGGCATACGTCGCTAGAGGTCCGAGGGTTGTCGTGCTCGACACCGGCGCCCGGGCTGGTCGATCGGATTCGGGTGGGCTAGTGACGCAGACGATGCATTCACATGCTTCATGTGATCGCGCAACTCACGTGATTCGTACGTAAAAATCGCCTATCGCTTCGGCCCAGCAGTCGGCATCCTGCGCACGATCTCTGCTGGATCCACCTCGTCGAAGTGCTCTAGTGCGTGATCCAGCACGGCGGCGAGAAATGCGTTGAGGGAGTTTCTACGGGCGCCGCGTTGACGGATCGCCGCGGCATTCTGTGAACCGAAGGCCGCCATCGTGTTCTGCGCCGCGTCGGCCACGGACGGCTTCAGGTACAACCCGATGCGGACGACCGCCAGCTCCTCCTCCGGCTGGGTCGCTGGTGCCGGCGGAGCGATGCTGCGAATCTTCCCTGCGGATGGCGGCTTCGGGGCCGGCACTGCGGCAGGCACTGCTGCCGGCTGTGTCGGTTCGTTGGCCGGGGCTGACTCCACGGGCTCCGCAGCGGGTGCGGACTGGAGCCCGAACATGCCGCCCGGCCGCTTGTTCAAGCCGATCTGACGTGCTGGTTGCTGGCTGGTCATCGCCGCTACTCCCCTGCTGCTCTCTCGTACTGGTCAACGCTCGCCATACCCTTCACGGCGGCCGTCAGGGCGTCGGGCATCGGTTCGGCGGCCAGCCGTTCGGTCAGGCCGGCAACTTTCTCCGGACAGGTCAGCATCGCCGCGTTAAGCGCGAACTGTGCGAACTGGCCGACCGGGCGGTGGTGTGTCTTGGCGATCCCCATCCGTGCGAGGCGGCCCGCGTGCGCGGCCTGGATCAGGGAGTTGGAGATGGGCTGCTTGGCCGACATGGCCTTCGAGACCGCGGTCGACCGGCCCACCGGCGTCCCCCAGACCCGGCCGATCACCTCGCCGTCGGCCTCGATGTTTTCGTCCACCCAGACGCGGATCGCCTCGGCGACCTCTCGGTGTTCCTTGGTCGAGGCGTTGAGCGAGTTGATGATGACGCCGCCGACGGCAATGTCGTGGTCCCATCCGACGGCCAGCTCAGTGGTGAACTGCAGCGCCAGGCCCAAACCGCGCGACGCGGCCATCGATTCCGGAAGCGCCACCATCAGCAGCCAGCCGGAGGCCAGCACTGACATCTGCGAGGCAAGGTCCGGCGAGGGCTGGCAGTCGATGAAGACCATGTCGTAGTCGTTGACCAGCGGTGTGCCGGCGGTGCGGTGAAGGACCTTGAACAACCTGCGCAACGCGGTGCTCCCGTTGGCCGATGCCTTCTGCGACAGCGAGGGATCCGAGGGCAGGATGTCAAGCCGGCCTACCGCTCCCCCACCCAGCGCACCACCCTGTGCCCACGTGAGCTCGCTGGTCGGCTGCCAGCCGCCCCACGCTCGCCGCACGACCTCTCCCCGCACATCGAGCTTGTCGCCACCAGGTGCGACGCAGTCCGACAGGGTGAGACCGTCGAGGTAGTCCTCGTTGGTCAGGAGTTCCGAGCCGTAGCCGGTGGGGTCGCTGTCGACGAACAGCACGTTAAGGCCCATGCGGGCGGCCTCGAAGGCGGTGTTGGCGGTGACGGCGGTCTTGCCCACTCCCCCTTTCTGGAGCAACACCGAGATCACCTTCTTCAGCGCATCGGCCATGGCGGATCTCCTCGTCGTCGTCAGCGCCCAGCATAGACGCGCACCGAAGACGATCTTGCCCTAGTCACACCAGTCACCCCAGTAACTCGACTCACAGCGCTGTCGTGTCGCGATACTGCTGTGACTGCACTACACGGGACATTGCGGTACTAGGTGACTCACGTGAGTACCGCACTGCGGCAGTGCACAGTGGGTTGGCAGGCCATCTCGTCAGTGCTGCTCCTTCGACATTGCGGTATTTGTGCACTCACCGCAATCACGTGAATGCGCAATCAGCTCTTCGCCACCGATCCTGCGCGCTCGTATGTGGGAGTGGCAGTGGATTTGCGACATTTAGCGTGCACCGCAATCACGTGAATACTCCGGTCACGTCACTGCAGTACTAGCACGGCTGTCGCCGTCGGCAGCCGATCGTAACGATCGGAGCGCGCCAAAGTGTGACTAGTGCATTGCGGTTCCTGCGGATCTCGTGCATTTGCCATACTCACGTGACTAACGCATCTAGGTGCTGTGTTGCAGCCGGCTCGCGACCTCTTCTCGATCGGAGTGGCAACGGCGTTATTTCGGCAACACAGTACGTACGTGAGTGCGTAACCAACGATAAACCCTCCCGTCGATCAAGCAGAGCGCTTATTACGCATCGCAGTACTCACGTAGGTGAAGCAAACGCATGGCGAGGCCGCCGAGCGGCTCGACGCGCGTCGTCGTCAATTGGGCATTGCAGCACTCACGTTAAACGGGGGTACGGCAGCCATCCGGGAGCGCGGGTCGGCGCTCGGTCGGGATCTACCGAACATCAGTTGAGCAGTGCGGCACTCACGTGAGACGGCGGCGGATCGGGTCGGCGGCCTCGGCGCCCATGGTCAGCCCAGGATTGCAGCACTCACTTGAAGTGGGCCGCCGGCGATCGCATGAAGTGCATGGGGGCGGCCGGTGAAGAGCGGCGTGGTCAGTGGGGTAATGCGGCGCTGACGTGAGACGGCGGTTTGACAAACGGAGGCGGTCAGTTGGGCAGTGCGGTACTCACGTGAAACCGACTGTCGGCCGACGGTTGAGCCCCGTCACCAGCGGCCCCCTACAGGATGAGGCAGTCGTGGGGGATCAGGCGTCGCTACGACGGTGGGGGAGGGGAGAGGCAACCGCTGAACTTCAACTGCATTCAGCTGTGAGTAGGGCAATGCGGCACTGACGTGAGACGGCGGTTTGACAAATGGAGGCAGTGAGTTGGGCAGTGCGGTACTCACGTGAAACCGACTGTCGGCCGACGGTTGAGCCCCGTCACCAGCGGCCCCCTACAGGATGAGGCAGTCGCGGGGGATCAGGCGTCGCCACGACGGTGGGGGAGGGGAGAGGCAACCGCTGACTTCGACGGCAGTCAGCTGTGAGTGGGGCAATGCGGCACTGCTGTGGGATTGACCCTGCGGGGTTGCGGCGGCCAGCGAGCTTGGCCTATCCGCGGCGGCCATGGGGGGACAAACGCAGCATGGATGTCCAGCAGGCTCTTACGGCCAGCAGGCGTCCAGGGGGCCTGTGTAGCCGCCACCGGCCTTCGTTGACCGCCACAGCGCCGTCAAGGCCTCAATGACCGTAACTGCAACTCCGATGACGGGGCTGAACGCCCTCTTGAAGCGCTGCTCGCGTGGGTTGATGCAACGCCCAATCTGTCTGACACAGGCGTCGTCTGCCGTCACGTGACGAAAGCCTCGCAGCGGCGGATCGTTCGGACGCCTCGGGTCCGCTGGTGAGCGTTGGACAGCGGTAATGGGCTTCGCCGAGCTAGATGGCTTGACTAGCATAATCTTCCATTATCCTAGCCAACGCAACGGCAGGTGTAACTTACTAGGGGCAGATCCGGCGGATCTGAGCGACATCCGTTTTGTCCGGTTCTGACTGTCCCGTGACAAGCAACTTGTCAGCTGGCGAACAACTTGTCAGTCGGGTGTCAGAGCGCAGGAGCCGTGTCAGTAGCAGCGGGTTTGCGCTGGTGAGAGGGCTGATGGTCGGCAGGGCGACGACCGGCACAGGTCGGCTGCCTAGATAATCGGCACAGGAGCGACGGTTTCTGCGCAAAGGAGCTCGTCAG
>CAXSEW010000145.1:0-8779 GCA_964236185.1 uncultured Nakamurella sp.
GGGTACCCGGGTGATGACCACGTCCGGCATGCACGCCACGGTGACCGCCGTTGCCGATGACACCATCGAGCTGGAGATCGCTCCCGGTGTCTACACCACCTGGATCCGCGCGGCCGTCCGCGAGATCGTGGTGGCCGTCCCCGAGGATGCAGAGTTCGACGACGCTGCCTACGACGAACTGTCCGGTCAGGACACAGCGCCCATCCATGACGACCACCTGTCGCTGGAGAAGCGCAAGAACGACATCGGTTAGCCTCGAAACCGCGCCTGCCCGTGGCGGGCGCTGGTCAAACGCCCGAACCCGAGCGGTTCGGGCTTCGAGCGTGCCTGGTAGGAGCTACCGTCGGGCTCGACCGTTCCTCGAGGAGATAGGCAACACGTGGCAAGCCCTGCTGGTCAGTTCCGGCCCTGGCGGCTCATCACCGCCTTCGTGGTGGTGACGGCCGTTCTGTATGCGTTGGTGTTCTTCACCAAAGGTTCCAACACGCCGAAACTCGGGATCGACCTGCAAGGCGGCACCCAGATCACGTTGACCGCCGCGACGCTCGACGGCAAGGCCCCGTCGGCCTCGTCGATGCAGCAGGCACAGCAGATCATGACCCGACGGGTCAACGGCTCCGGTGTCGCCGGCGCCCAGGTGCAGATCGACGGGTCCAACCACCTCGTCGTGACGGTCCCCGGCAACAACGATCTGCCAGGCCTGACAGCCAGCGCGCGATTGAACCTGCGTGCTCACCTGGCGCAGGGCTACGACTACGACTTTGCAAAGGCCGCGTCGGCGACCACGGCCCCGTCCACCGGTGCGTCGGTCAGCGGGGTCGCCACCACCGGTGCATCCGCCGTCGTGAGCGCGCCCGCGATCGGGGACACCAGCTCCGCGCCCGCGGTCACCGCGGCGCCCGCGACGACTGCCGGCTCTGTGCAGCGGCTGCGGGCGCAGGCACCGGCCACCAGTTCGCCGGCAGCAACGCCAGCCGCCGCGGCAGCGTCCAGCGCCCTTGCAGCCGGAACGCCGGCCACCACGACCCCGGCGGCCACTCCTTCGGCCGGAGCTGCGACGGCCGGGTCGACCAGTTCGGTGCCGGCATCCGCGACCGCTACCGGGTCGGCGGATCCGACGCTCACCAAGGGGACCTGGCCGATTGCTGGCAGTGACAAGTTGAACCCGAACCAGCCGGCGGCCAAGACCGCTGCGGCCTGGGCCGCCTGGGTCACCGCCGCCGAGAGCGCGGTGGGCAACGCCGGCGTGAGCTGCACCGACATCAAGAAGACCGAAGGTCAGGACGACCCGGCCCGGCCGCTGCTGGCCTGCGGCAGCGCCTCGGACTCCAGCGTCCAGAACCAGGTTTTCGTGCTCGACCAGACCCTGGTGCCGGGCGATCAGATCTCCGGTGCCACCGCGGGGTTGAGCCAAAGTGGCACCAGCGGCTGGGTCATCAACGTCACCTTCGACTCTGCCGGGTTCAAGACCTGGTCCAACTACACCGCCAACAACGTCGGCAAGCAGACCGCATTCGTCCTCGACGGTGCGGTCATCTCCGACCCGTCCATCCAGGGGGCGATCAACACCGTCCAGACGATGATCTCCGGCAACTTCACCCAGGCCAGCGCGACCAGCCTGGCCAACTCGCTCAACTTCGGCGCTCTGCCGCTGAACTTCACCCAGAGCAACGCCACCAGCATCAGCGCACAACTGGGTTTCCAGTACCTGCAGGCCGGCTTGATCGCCGGCGGCATCGGGCTGCTGCTCGTGGTCCTCTACTGCCTGCTCTACTACCGGCTGCTCGGGCTGATCACGATCGGCTCGCTCGTGCTGTCCGGCGGCCTGGTGTACGCGATCATGGTGCTGCTGGGCCGCTGGATCGACCTGAGCCTGGACCTGGCCGGCATCGCCGGGCTGATCGTCGCCATCGGTATCACTGCCGACTCCTTCGTCATCTATTTCGAACGACTCAAGGACGAGGTGCGGGAAGGGCGGACATTCCGCTCCGCGGTGCCGCGCGGGTGGGAGCGGGCCAGGCGCACCATTCTGTCCGCCGATGCGGTGTCGTTCCTGTCGGCGGTGGTGCTCTACCTGGTCGCGGTCGGTGATGTGCGGGGTTTCGCCTTCACCCTTGGATTGTCCACCGTGCTCGACCTCGTGGTCGTGTATCTGGTGACGCACCCGCTGGTGGCATTGGCATCCGGCAGCAGGATTTTCAACTCGGCCAAGTTCTCCGGTCTCGGCGCGGTCGCCGCGGCCGGCGCCCGGCAGCGGGCCGCGACGGCACGACTCACCGCGCAGGAGGCCTGAGATGGCAACGCCCCCGAGTAACCGCAGCCTCAGCGCATCACCGACTTCCTCGCCGGGCGAGACGGCTGCTGCCATCAAGGCCGCGCACTCGGGCTCGTTCATGTCCCGGCTGACCACCGGCACCGGTGCCTTCGATCTGGTCGGCCGACGGCGCTACTACTACCTGCTGTCCGGCTTTCTGGTCGTCGGCTCGATCCTGGTCATGCTGGTCCGCGGGTTCCACCTGGGCACGGACTTCGCCGGCGGCACCACATTGACCTTCGTACCCAGTGCGGGCGCCGGTTCGGTACCGAACTCGCAGGTCACGCAGGTGCTGGACAAAGCCGTCGGCGCAGGCAACGTCGAATCGGTGCAGACGCTCAGCGGCAAGACCATCAAAGCCACGCTCAAGACGCTGACCGAGACGCAGGTGGTCGGCGGCAAGACGGCGCTCAACACTGCGTTCACGCCGGTCGGCGGTGTCTCGGCGTCCGACGTGTCGTCCACCTGGGGCGCTCAGATCTCCCAGCGCGCCATCCTCGCGGTCATCATCTTCCTCATCCTGGTCGGTGCTTTCATCTGGATCCGGTACGAGAAGCGGGTGGCGGCGGGTGCGGTGCTGTCCACGCTGCACGATGTCGTGGTGACGGCCGGCATCTACGCCCTGGCCGGATTCGAGGTCACCCCGGCGACGGTGATCGGCCTGCTGACCATCCTGGGCTTCTCGCTGTACGACACCGTGGTGGTGTACGACAAGGTGCAGGAAAACGCCAAGGGCATGACATCGCTGCTCCGCCGGACGTACCCGGAAACGGCGAACCTCGCACTCAACCAGACGATCATGCGATCGCTGAACACCTCGCTGATCGCCTTGCTGCCGGTGGCCGGCCTGCTGGTGGCCGGTCTTGCGGTGCTGGGTGGCGGAACGCTCAAGGACCTCGCGCTGGTGCTGCTGGTCGGCATGCTGGTCGGTGCCTACTCGTCGCTGTTCGTCGCCGTGCCGATCGCCGTCGACCTGAAGATCCGTGAGCCGGCGATCCGGGCGCACACCGCCCGGGTGCTGGCCAAGCGCAGGGCGGACGGCACCATGGTCGACGCCGACGGAGACCTGGTGGGCCACAAATACCTGCCGGGCAACGAGCCAACCAGGCGTACCGCCGTAGGCATGCCGGCCGCCGCCGCCTCGGGCCTCAAGCCCGGTGCCGCCCCGAAGCCGGGCGCCCGACCGCAGCGATCCGGCCGGCCGTCCACCGGCAGCTCGCCGATCACCGCCCGGGCTACGGCCAGCGCGCCGGCCGTCGGCCGGGCGAGCGCGTCGCCGATGGGCAAGACGGCGTCGGCGTCCGGACCGCGACCGGTACTGGCGAAGCAGTCTCCGCTCAAGCCGCCGGCCGCATCGCCGGTGACCGTGACCGAGCCGGTGACCGAGACAGCGCAGAAATCCCAGCCGGTGGCCCCGACCGAGCCGGAAACGGCAGCAGTAGCGACCGAGCCGGCTCCGTCGCGGTCCGGCTCCAGCCCGATCAGCACGTCCGGAACCCGCGCGCCGGCGCGCTCGGCAGCGGCCAAGCCGGCCCGGCCGGCCGGCAAGGCGGCTCGACCGACGGGCAAGCGTGGGCGTTGACCAGGACGCCGGCGAGTGCATCGACCGGCTGACCCGGGTGGCACCGGACTTCCCGGTGCCCGGAGTGCTGTTCCGGGATCTGACGCCGGTACTGGCCGACGCCACCGCCCTGTCCCTGATCGGCGCGGCGCTGATCGAGGGCAATGAGCCGTTCGACGTCATCGCCGGACTGGAGTCGCGCGGGTTCCTGCTCGCCACCGCCGCCGCTATGACCGCCGGCACCGGGGTGCTGGCCGTGCGCAAACCGGGGAAACTGCCCGGGCGGCTGCTGCGCGAGGACTACGCGCTCGAGTACGGCACCGCCAGCCTCGAGCTGAACCCTGACGACGTCCGGGCCGGGTCCCGGTTTCTCGTGGTGGACGACGTGCTGGCCACCGGCGGCACCGCGGCGGCCGCGTGCCGGCTGCTCCGCGCTGCTGGGGGCGTCATCACCGAGGTTGCCGTGGCGATCGAACTCGTCGCCCTGAACGGTCGTGCGCAGCTTCCGGACGTGCCGGTTCGCGCGATACGGCGGTACTGAGCCTGCACCCGCGGCCGTCGAGCCGGCTCGAGAACGCGGTACGGCCGCCGACCGCAGCGGGAAGGGCGCCCGTCCGCCCGGCGTTATGCTCGGAACAGGGTGCAGGGAACAACTACCGCGGCGAACGGGGTGTGCGATGAATCCGGAACCTGTCGGGGAGGTCGGTACCTCGCCGCCCGCCGCACCTGCGGTGTCGTTGGTCGATGATCGGGTGGGGGCCGAACGCCCACTCGCAGCCGGCCCCACGCCCGCTGCGGCCACCGCACCTACGCCGGTCGCCACTGTCGACACCGAACCGGCCGAGCCGGAACCGGCGATGTCGGCCACCCGGCGGATGCGGTCCCGGCTGACGAGGCGGATGAGCGGGCAGCGCACGCCGACGACGGCCGGCCGCACCGTCCTGGAACCGTTGTTCGCGGTGCATCGTGCGTTGCACCCGAAGGCCGACGTGAAGGTCATCCACCAGGCCTACGAGGTAGCCGAGAACGCTCACCGCGGCCAGTTCCGCAAGTCCGGCGACCCGTACATCACCCACCCGCTGGCCGTGGCGACCATCCTGGCCGACCTCGGCATGGACACCACCACTCTGGTGGCAGCGCTGCTGCACGACACCGTCGAGGACACCCCGTACACGCTCGAGGACGTCCGGGCCGACTTCTCCGAGGAGGTCGCGCACCTCGTCGACGGCGTGACCAAGCTCGACAAGGTCCACTTCGGCGACGCGGCCGAGGCCGAGACGATCCGCAAGATGATCATCGCCATGGCGCAGGACCCGCGGGTGCTGGTCATCAAGCTGGCCGATCGACTGCACAACATGCGCACCATGCGGTTCCTCGCCCCGGACAAGCAGGCCCGGAAGGCCAAGGAGACGCTAGAGGTGCTGGCGCCGCTGGCCCACCGCCTCGGCATGGCCACGGTGAAATGGGAGCTGGAGGATCTGGCGTTCGCCATCCTGCACTCCAAACGCTACGACGAGATCGTCCGCCTGGTCGCCGATCGGGCGCCCTCCCGGGACACCTACCTGGCCGCCGTCACCGACGAGTTGAACGCCGAACTGGCCGCGGCGAAGATCCCGGCCGAGGTGGTGGGTCGGGGCAAGCACTACTACTCGATCTACCAGAAGATGCAGGTCCGCGGTCGGGAGTTCGACGAGATCCATGATCTGGTCGCGGTCCGGATCCTGGTCGGCACGGTGCGCGAGTGCTACGCCGTGATGGGCGTCGTGCATGCCATGTGGGCCCCCATGCCGGGACGGTTCAAGGACTACATCGCGCAGCCGCGCTACGGGGTCTACCAGTCCCTGCACACCACCGTGATCGGACCGCAGGGCAAGCCGCTCGAGGTGCAGATCCGCACCCACGAGATGCATCACACCGCCGAGTACGGCATCGCCTCGCACTGGCGCTACAAGGAGACCAAGGGCACCCACACCGGGGCCGGCGCTTCGGTCGACGAGATGGCCTGGATGCGGCAACTGCTCGACTGGCAGCGGGAAGCCGGCGACGCCGGTGAATTCCTGGACAACCTGCGGTACGAGATCGCCTCGAACGACCTCTTCGTGTTCACCCCGAAGGGCGATATCCATACCCTGCCGGCCGGTTCCACGCCGGTCGATTTCGCCTACGCGGTACATACCGAAGTCGGCAACCGATGTATCGGCGCAAAAGTCGACGGCCGATTGGTCGCGTTGGAACGCACCTTGTCCAATGGCCAGATCGTGGAGATCTTCACCTCGAAAGCCGCCGGGGCCGGACCGAGTCGAGATTGGCTCGGATTCGTTGTTTCTTCCCGGGCCAAGACGAAGATCCGCCAGCATTTCGCCAAGGAGCGACGCGAGGAGGCGGTCGACGGCGGCAAGGAGGCCATCACCAAGGCGGCCCGCCGTGAAGGCCTGCCGGTGCAACGTCTCATCTCCCACGACGCTCTCGCCGCGGCCGGTCACGAGCTCGGCTACAAGGACATCGCCGCGCTGTACGCCGCCGTCGGTGAGAACCATGTTTCGGCGAAAACCGTGGTGGGTAAGGTCGTCTCGATACTGGGCGGAGCCGAGGAGGCCGGTGACGCGATCGCCGAGCGGTCGGTGCCCTCCGTCGCCCGGCGGCAGCGCCCGACCACCGACGTCGGTGTGCTGGTGAAGGGTGTCTCGGACATCCAGCTGAAATTGGCGCGCTGCTGCACGCCGGTCCCCGGCGATGCGATTCTCGGGTTCATCACCAAGGGCGGGGCGGTCTCGGTGCACCGCACCGACTGCACCAACGCCGACTCCCTGCGGGCCGAATCGGCGCGGTTGGTCGATGTGTCCTGGGATCCGAATTCAGCGTCGGTATTCCTGGTCACCGTGCAGGTGGAAGCGCTCGACCGGGCGAGACTGCTGTCCGACATCACCAAGACGCTGGCGGACGAGAAGGTCAACATCCTCTCCGCCAATTTGTCCATGACCAGGGACAGAATGGCCATTTCGAGGTTCTCCTTCGAAATGGCCGACCCCAAACACCTCGGTCATCTGCTGCGCGCGGTGCGCGGCGTGGAGGGCGTGTATGACGTCTACCGGGTCACCAGCGCCTGAGTGGCACCGGTCGGCTGGCGTCTTCATGTGGCGTGGGCCGGTCGCACCCGTCGATCAAGGGTGGGGTGCGACCGGTGTGGCTCGGGTGCGGCTACTTGCTGACCGGGGCCGACGACACCGCGCTGCCGGCGCCAGCAGCACCGGTGGCGCCAGCAGCGCCGGCGGCAGGAGTGGCGCCGGCAGCGCCGGTCGCTGCGGTAGCAACTGCGCCCGCGGCGCCGGTAGCAGCACCGCTGGGAGTTGCGGTGGCGTAACTACCGGTCGCCGTCACCGCGTCCTCCGGAACGGTCACCGAGTCGATGGTCGCCTTGTCGTTCGGCGGCCCGTCCTGGGCGTTGTTCTTGACGCCCTTGGCGGCGATCGCCTCGACCACCGACATGCCGGCGTCGGACACCTTGCCGAAGACGGTGTATTCCGGGCTCAGGGTGGAATCGGCGTAGACGATGAAGAATTGGGAGCCGTTGCTGCTGGGCGCCGTTGTTCCGCCGTTCGCCATCGCCAGGGTGCCCTTGGGGTAGGTCTTTGTCTTGGCCAGCTCGTCCGCGAAGGTGTAACCGGGACCGCCGTTACCCACACCGGTCGGGTCACCGCACTGCAGGATGCTCAGCGGCGCGTTCGCCGTCAGCCGCCAGCAGGGCGAAGAATTGTAGAAGCCCTGAGAGGCGAGTGAAACGAACGAGTTGACCGTGCACGGCGCTGCCGCCCGGTCCAGTGTGACGCCGACCTTCTGCCCGTTGAGCGTGATGGTGGGATCCAGCGTGCCGGTGTTCGCCGGCGAGGTGTTGCTCGGCGGCTTGACGGCCTTGGCCGCTTTGCCACCGGCGGTGTAGGTGCAGGGCGTCTTTGGCGCGGCGCTGGTTCCCGCTGTCCCGGCCGTCCCGGTCGCTCCCGCCTCGCTGGCCGTGGTGGTGCTGCTGCCTCCGCGGGTGGTCGCGAACCAGACGACGCCGCCGATGACGAGCACGGTCGCGACCACGCCGACCACGATCAGCCGCTGCCGACGCTGGCGCTCCTGCTCCTGTCGCCGGACGAGCTGACGCTCGAGCTTGCGCTGGGCTGCTTCGCGCCGTTGCTGGTTGGTGGGCACTGTGATGGTCCTCCTGCAGGTTTCCTCGCGCCCCGGCGAAACGACAGGGGCCCCGGCGGGTGAGTCTAGGTGACTCCGGTCCTCCCCTCCGGCGCAAAGCAATGTGAACGGCCTGTGGGTGACCCCGCCGCGCGCCCGCTGCACCGCTCCCATCCACCACCCGATGCAGCCGCGTTAGGGTTGACCGGTGTTCATCGCGGGGTTCCCGGCCGGTTCGTTCCAGGCCAACTGCTACCTGCTCGGCGCTGCCGGTAGTGGTGAGGCCGTCGTCGTCGATCCCGGAGAGGATGCGGCGACGCGGGTACTGGCGCTGCTGCAGGAGCACCAGCTCCGGCCGGTCGCGGTGCTGCTGACCCACGGCCACCTGGACCACGTCGCCTCCGCAGCGGCCCTCTGCCGGGCGGCCGGCGTTCCGGCGTACCTGCACGCCGCCGACGACCACCTGCTGGACGACCCCCTTGCCGGCCTGTCGCCGCAGCTGGCCACGGCGATCGCCGGGCTGGACCTGACGGATCTCCGGCCGCCGTCGGTGCTGGATGTGAGCAGCGCCTCGTCGCTGCAGCTGGCCGGCCTCACCATCGCGGTCCATCCGACGCCGGGCCATACCGGCGGATCGGTCGTCTTCCGGGTCCCCGGCGCGGGCGATCGCCCCGAGGTGCTGCTGAGCGGCGACACCCTGTTCGCCGGATCGGTGGGCCGCACCGATCTGC
>CAXSEW010000146.1:0-8761 GCA_964236185.1 uncultured Nakamurella sp.
GAATACGACGACCTCGACCAGCTGCACGCGCTGACCGCACTCGTTCCGGGCAGCCTGACGGCCACCGTGCACGCCGAGGCCGAGGATGCGGTTGCCTTGGCGCCGCTGCTGGAACAGCTGACCGGCATGGCCGGCCGCGTGCTGTGGAACGGCTGGCCCACCGGGGTCGCGGTGTCCTGGGCGCAGCACCACGGCGGCCCCTATCCGGCCACCACCGTGCCCGGGCACACCTCGGTGGGCTCGACATCCATCCGTCGGTTCCAGCGCCCGGTCTGCTTCCAGTCGATGCCGGCCGAGCTGCTGCCGGTTCCACTCCGCAATGCCAACGAATGGGGCATTCCGCGGCGCATCGACGGCACGCTGTCCTGGGGAGACGTCGCCGGCTGAGTCCATCGTCGACTGTGCACCTTGCACTTGCTGGCGACGGCGTACGCGCGGTCGCGGCGGTCCTGCAGGTGCGAACCGAGGAGGTGAGCGGACGGGCGGAATTGAGCTTGACGACCGCCCTGTCCCGGACTCGATTGCTGGCCGGCCACGTTTTCTTCAGCCACGCCGGCGCAGCCGTGCTGCTGTTGGTCGCCGGGCTGACATCAGGTCTGGTCTACGGGCCCCAATCCGACGACATCTCCGATGGCCTTGGGACCGGCCTGGCCGCAATGGCGGTGCAGATCCCCGCTGTGTGAGTGGTCGGCGGCCTCACCGCCGCGCTGATCGGCTGGTTCCCTCGGCAGTCTGCGGCGGCCGGGGTGCTGCTCGGGTTGTTCTTCCTGCTCGGTCAACTCGGCCAGACCTTTGTCCTTCCGCAGGCGCTGCTGTACCTGTGACCGTTCACTCACGTGCCGCCAGTGCCCACCGGGACCTTTCGGCTGGCGCCGCTCGCGGTTCTGGTGCTGATCGCCGCTACCGGGACCGTCACCGGGTTCGCCGGATTACGGAGGCGGGACATCGGCTGACCGGTGTGCGCGGCGGTCAGGGGTGCTCACGATAGGTGTCGGACTGGCCGACCACACCAGCAGGACCGTAATGGTGCAGGTAGTCCGCCAGGGCGCTGATCAGCGCTACCGCGGCCGGCGGTCGATCGGCTTCGCGAAGCCCCCCGATCAGCTCCTCGAGCTGGTGCTGTATCCCACCGAATCCCCAGGTAGCGGCCAGATCGGTGAAATGCTGGGTCGACTGGGTCGCGTTCATCTCCAACAGCTTCGCCAGGGCGGCGCGCTCCTGGTCGGTCAGCTCGTGCGGTTCGTGGCTCATCTAGCTCCTCCTGGCGTCGGACGATGATGCCATCCTTCCCCAACCGCTGGTCCCGGGCATACCTGTCCGGCATCGACCGTCTCCAGGTGTCGCCGGGCGCTGTCTTGTCAGCCTCGCCCGGCCACCGACAGGCGCGTCGAAGTTCCTGCTCGCGGTCGAGGTAGGTGATGGCCGTTTCGTAGATGTGCCGGGTGGCCACATTCATGGCCCGCTGCGGGTGTCGCCTCGGTGAGCTCAGTCCGCCCGTCTAGTTCGCATCGCCAGTCAGTGCGGCGCGGCCGACTCCACACCCGCCCGGACCGCTCGGCGGAACCGAATGGACCATTCCTCCAGTAGATCGATCAGTGCCGGAGGTCGAATCACCCGGAACTCGGCATCGACCGAGCCCAGGACGAGGGCTGACCAGTCCAAGGATTCGACTTTCATCAGCAGGCGGCAATGGCTGGCGTCGATGGGTTCGATCGTGGCCCACCGCCCGACCAGGGTGCGAACCTGATCGTCCGGTGCAGTGATCACTGCTTCCACCTCGATCTGCGACCAATTGCTCGATACCCCGTCGCGAACGAACGCGGCCGGATCGCTGCCCGGCAGCCGGCGTGCCACGAATCGACTGCCGGTACCTCGCGGCTCGTTGATGCGGTCGGTCCGGAACGTGCGCCAATCCTGTCGGTCGAGATCGAAGGCAGCGAGGTACCATCGGCGGCCCAGCGACACCAGTCGCAGTGGTTCCACCTGCCGCTCGGTCGACTCTCCGCCATGGGAGACATAGCGGAATCGAAGACGTTCGCGGTCCCGGCACAGCAGGGCCAGCGTGACCAACAACGTGGGGTCGGTGTTGGGTCCGGGCTCGGGCGAGGTCCACAGCGAGGTGTCCGTCGTGTCCCGGAGCGCATCGACCCGACGTCGCAACCGCGGCGGCATGACCTGGCTGAGCTTGGCCAGCGCTCGTAGCGACGACTCGGCGACTGCCGCGTCGGACGTAGCCGCCGCGCTCTGCAAGGCGACAGTCAGGCCGACTGCCTCGTCGTCGTCCAGCAGCAACGGGGGCATGGCCGCGCCTGCCTCGAGCTGATAGCCGCCGTCCACGCCGCGGTTGGACCGGACGGGGTAGCCCAGCTCGCGTAGTCGATCGACGTCGCGGCGGAGGGTGCGGACGGAGACCTGCAACCGGCCGGCCAGTTCGCCACCCGCCCAGTACCGGTGGTTCTGCAGCAGGGACAGCAATCGCAGGGTCCGGGAACTGGTGGCCGCCATGCAGAAGTATTCCCCGATTGAGGCCGGAAACTGTCCGCATTGGCGGCTAGCGTTGCATCCACCACCTCGCGAAAGGAACTTCGATGACCACCACCACCGCAGTCACGCTGAGTGTCGAGCGCGCAGATCTACTCGAAATCCTCACGACCCGAAGGCATTTCCTCGTCACCACCGTTGCCGACCTGACCGATGAACAGGCGGCGCTGACACCGACGGCCAGCGAGTTGTGTCTCGCCGGGTTGATCAAGCATGTCAGCCGTACCGAAGCCGCCTGGGCGAAGTTCGCCCAGGGCGACAGCTCGGACCTCGGCGGACCCAAGGAATGGAGCGAGTGGACCGAGACCGACTGGGCGGAGCGGGCCGCCGAATTCCGCATGCAACCCGGTGAGACCCTGGCCGGACTGCTGGCCGAATACGCCGAGGTTGCCCGAGTGACCGACGAAATGGTGCGGACGCTGCCTGACCTGGACGCTTCCTATCCGCTGCCGGCAGCACCGTGGTTTCCCGTCGGCGCTTCTCGGAGCGTGCGTCAGGTGTTCCTGCACGTGGCGAGCGAAACGGCTCAGCATGCCGGTCACGCCGACATCATTCGGGAGACGATCGACGGAACCAAGACCATGGGCTGACAGCCGACGCCAGGTGGCGGCCGGTCGTCATGGTCAGGGGCTCACAGCGGGGCACGGACGCCCAGAGTTTCCTGTGTGCCGAACTGCACGGATTTGGCTTCCTTACCGAAGAAGGTGAGCAGCGCAACCGCGAGCAGTACCGGGATGATGGTGACCGTCAACGCGAACGGGTAGCCGTGACTGCGGGCGAGGCCCTGCTGGATCGGCAGGTTGAACGCAGCCAGGCAGTTTCCCAACTGGTACGTCACGCCAGGGTAGAAGCCGCGGATGGCGTCCGGCGACATCTCCGTCAGGTGCGCGGGAATGACCCCCCAGGCGCCTTGCACGGCGATCTGCATCAGGAACGAGCCGAGGCAGAGCAGTCCGGCCGTGTGGGAGTAGGCGAACAGTGGCACGATCGGCAGGCCCAGGACCGCACAGAAGACAATGGTGTAGCGGCGCCCGAATCGTTCGGACAGTCCGCCGAAGGTGATGCCGCCGACGATGGCTCCGATGTTGTAGACGACGCCGATCCAGGTGGCGGTGCCCGGCGACAGCCCTGCGCCGTTCTGGTCGTGCGCTTTCAGGAACGTCGGGTACACATCCTGCGTGCCGTGGCTCATCCAGTTGAAGGCGGTCATCAGCAGAACCAGGTAGATGAATCGGCGGACGATCGTCGGGTCCACGAGAATGTCCCTGAATTTCGTCTTGGTGACCTTCAGCTGTTCCTGGGACTGCTCCCAGACCTCCGACTCCTGCACCCGACTCCGGATGAGCAGGCTGATCAGTGCCGGGATGATGCTCAATCCGAACAGCCACCGCCATGACAGCCCGAGTTCGGTGTGCACGATCTGGTACGCCAGGATGGCGAACAGGTAGCCGATCGAATATCCGGCCTGCAGCAGTCCGGAGAAGAACCCGCGCCTGGCGACCGGGATCTTCTCCATCGCCAGTGCCGCACCCAACCCCCATTCCCCGCCCATACCGATGCCGTAGAGCAATCGCAGGATGAGCAGCACGGTGAAGTTAGGGGCGAATGCGCAGAGGAAGCCGACCACCGAGTAGTAGACGACGTCGGCCATCAGGGGTATGCGACGGCCGACTTTGTCTGCCCACAGACCGAACACCAGTGCGCCCACCGGCCGCATGAGCAGCGTCACCGTGGTCAGGAATGCCATGCGCTCGAGCGAGACGCCGAATTCCTTTCCGATGTCGGCATAGACCAGGACCACGAGGAAGTAGTCGAACGCGTCCATCGACCAGCCGAGTTCGGCGGCGAGGAATGAGTTGCGCTGGTCCTTGGTGAGCGGGATCTTCGCCGGCGACGCAGTGGCAGACGTCATGAGCGCTCCTTACCCAGGCGAATGGATACCGCTCGGTCTACACCTCCTCGGTCGAAAGCGCACGGTGACGCGCTCGGCGTTGCCTGGACGGTAGCGACCTGCGCCGGTCGTGGACTGGATCGGTCGGCGCGATACTGACCGCATGGGTCCACCGGTGACGTCCGACGGCAGGTACTTCGTCGTCCGGGGCCGGCTGTGGCGGTGTACCGATCCGGGACTTGATCCAGCCGAGCGGAACCGGCTCACCCACGAACTGATGGACGCGCGGCGGGCCAAGAAGGCAGCGATGAAGCAGGGTGACAAGGCGGCTCGCGAGATCGCCCGCGCTGCCGTGGACGCGGCCAAGGTCGCGCTCGGCGAACGGGGACCGGTGTGGTGGACCGATGGCAGCCCTGACGTCAACCGGCACCTCGCCAAGAACACGCCGTACGCGATCTGGTTCGAGTCCCTTGATGACTCCGGCTCCTCCGGCGCCTGATCGGGATCGGCTCGGACCGGCGCGGACCGGCGCGGGTCAGCGCGTTCCGCCGCCGTCGACCAGGGCGACGCGCCACTCCCCGACCGTCACCTGCGTCGTGGCCGCCGCCTGCAACGCGATCGTCCCCTGCGCACCGTTCGTCGCCCGCCACGTCATCGTCCAATGCGCCACCGCACCCACCGCCCACGCACCCACACCACCGGTCCGCGCCGCATCCGACCGCCAGATGAACGTGTACCCACACGCCGGCACCACCGAAGCACCCACACCCACCGGCGGCGCAACACCAGCACCAGCACAGGTGAACGAGGCCACCCGCCCCGACCCACCCTCATCCGGATCACCGACCGGCTCACCCATCGACCAATCCATCGACGTCAACACCGCCTCCGCCGTCACCGTCAACCCACCCGCACTCACCGACGCCGTCAACGCCGGCTGATCATCAGCCCACAACCACACCGGCACCTTCACCGCCACCCGCTCCTGTGGCGAGCCCACATGCAACACCGGCGCCGGCACCGTCAACTGCGAGGCCACCGACTGCGCCAACTCCGCAGGATCCGGCGGCGGCGGCGGAGCCGGCGCCGCACCATTCAAAGTCCACACCTGGTGCGTCACATACCGAACCCCATCAGGCAACCCCGGCTGATTCGACTGCACCGGACACTTCGCCGTCGACAACGTCCCCTTCGACGCGTCATACCCCGCCGCCGTTGCCTCAGCCGACGACCGCGGTACATAGAAGCACGGATCTGGTGGACTTGGTGCGTGGGCTCCCGTTACCGTTCCGGTTGGAGCTGCATTTTCGGGTCGACCAGTGGCAGCACCCGATCCAGCCGGATTGGAACCACCAATTGTCACCGTAAGCACGGCGCTTCCGGTACCCGTTATCCCGGCTATACCGGTGCCGGGGACGAGCTGTGGTTCGCTGTGGCCTGGCTCGTCGGTCGGCGCAGCAGCCATCGCAGCTGACTGCGCTACGGGTAGAAGCAAGAGTAAAACCACCAGCACCGCTATCCGAGGTGCTTTCAGCATGGCGTCGTATCGAGAATTTCGAGGCCGTATACTCGCCATTCACCGGAGCTCGTACGTTCGAAAAGACCCCGAATGTTGGACCTACTCATCCCGACTGTCATTCTTTTTCCCGTTTGAGTATCAAGTAGACCCGCGTGGCTAACGTCCACACAGTCACCCATGATCGCACGATCTTCACCATTTACAGGCGGTCCCCAATATGGTCGATGACGCAGACTTCCGTAATTATCGGAATGATTCGCGTCAAACTTCTGAGCTTCAACGAGTAGCTTGCTAATCTGCGGCTCCGTAGCAACCGTTTGTAAGGCCGCCTTGCGCTGTTGCGGTGGAGTCTTCGGAAGCATTAAGGAGACTTGCCAGTACTTAATCCATATGAGTTGGATTGCCTCCCTGTCCGCAATTTCTGACCTGGACAGTCCTTTTGTTAGAACGGTAGGCCCGCTAGAAGAAGTGGAAGACGTAACCTCGCTAGGTGAGGCTGGCTTGATAGTCGGCGTGGTCGGCGTCGTCCGAGTCGCCGAGGTCTTCGACGTGGGCGTCCGCGCTGGCGTGGTCGTCGCGGGGCTCTTGCTCACCGCCATGCTGCTGCTCGGGGTGGTCATCACGACCGGCAAGGATCGTACCGCCGAGGACCCGGTCGACACAGCCGAGACCGCCGCCGAGGTGACTGCTCCTGCCGACGTCGTCACTGTGGTCGGAGTCGACGGCCCGGCAGTGAACGTGGTCGGACCCGCCTGCGTCGACGTGCACGAGCTGAGCAGGATGGCCCCTACCGACAAGCCCAGCAGCACGCGACTACGTCGCTTGTTCATTGTTACAACCCCCCACCGTTCTCCGGAACAATACCGGCGAAAGGGCGGCAGAACGGTCGTCGTCCCCACGAAGAACCAGGTAGCGGCGCCAACAACGGTCAACGACAGCTCAATATCGCTCAGTGCAATCGACTTGGCACTCTGCGCCGAAGTCGCGTCGGTCCAACGCTCGCCGGGGGAATAGCTGGTGGCCAGCGGGGCGTTGTCCGCCAGGAAGAGCAGACATCGGCGTCTTGATGATCGAGGGAGTACGACATGGCAGAGCAGGAAGTTCTTCAACCCGGACCTGACCACCCCATCACGGTGTTGGCCAACCCCAGACGAGTGATCGTCACAGCCGGCGGACGCATCGTTGCCAACACTGCGAACGCGCTCACGTTGCACGAAGCTGACTACCCAGCCGTGCAGTACATCCCGATGGCTGACGTTGATCAGTCGCTTCTACAACGCAGCGACACGGGCACCTACTGCCCGTACAAGGGCGAAGCCAGCTACTACAGCCTCACCGCAGCCGGAAAGGCAGCATCCGACGCCGTGTGGGTGTACGAGGCGCCCCACGACGCCGTCGCCCAGATCAAGGACCATGCCGCGTTCTACCCGGACCGCGTGGACTCCATCGAGGAGCAGGTCGCCAGCTGAGCAACGGCGCGCCGCTGTCAGGACTGGCGGACTCGAAGTAAGTCTGGAGTGATGGCTTCAGGGCGGAAGCCGCGGCCGACAAGGCGCCCCAACAGCGGGCGCATCAGTCGGGCGACACCGGGCGCCGTCCGCGACAGCACCGCCCGCGGTGGTACGTGACCACCTCCGCCGGGCCGGCCGACGAAACGATGCACCGCCCGCTGCATTGCTTGCATCATCCGCGTTGCCCGATAGCGACGCTGCTGCACCGCCTCGAGGTGGATATCGGTGAGGACACCGTTCCGCAGCGGGACGGCCAACAGGTTCGCTGCGGCCACGGCGTCCTGGATGGCGTAGTTGATTCCGACGCCGAACATCGGTGACATGGCGTGCGCCGCATCGCCGATCGCGAGGAAGCCGGGAAGGTGCCACTTCTCGAGGCGGTCGACCTGTACCGAGAGCAACTTCACGTCAGCCCAACTGTGTATGGCGCTCACCTCCTCGGCCAGGAACGGGGCGATGGTGGCGACGGTCCGCTGGAAAGCAGGTAGGCCGGCGGCGCGCACATCTGCCCAGGACCCCTTTCCGATGAGCAGCGCTACCTGGTAGTAGCCAGAGCGTGGAACGGTGACGACCACCCCGTCGGTCGAGAGGTAGGCGATCGTCGGCGGCGGGTTGATCGCGGGTCGACCGAGCCGGAACCACAATACGTCGATCGGAACGCCGTAGCGCCTCACCGTCAGGCCCGACGCCTCCCGCAATACCGACGCACGGCCGTCTGCAGCAACCGTCAGGTCGGCTCGGATCGTGATCGGCTGACCGGCCTGCGTAGCGGTCACACCTACGACTTGCTCGCCGCTGCGGAGCAAGCCGGTGGCGGCAGTCTCGAACATCAGGGTGAAGTTCGGCTCCTGCGAGGCGGCTTCGGCGAGCATGTTCAACAAATCCCACTGTGGCATGAACCGCAGCCGACCGTGTCCACCCTGCAGTGCGCCGAAGTCGACCGGTGTGATCCGGACTCCGTGGATCACGGCATCGAGTGTGCGAATCGCGGTGTGCTCGATCTCGTCGACGGCTTCGGTCAGGCCCAGCTGCTGCAGCAGGTCCATGGTCGACGGGTGAATGGTGTCGCCGCGAAAGTCCCGCAGGAAGTCGCGGTGCTTCTCCACCACGACGACGGCGATTCCGGCCCTGGCCAGCAACAGCCCCAGCAACAGCCCGGCCGGACCGCCGCCGGCCACACAAACGGTCGTGCGGTGCTCGGTCAACGGCTCGGACCGCCCCTTTCGGACATCCAGGTGGTGACCCGACCAACGTGGGTGTCGGTCATGTGCTCGGCCCGGTCGACAGGCTACGAGCAGG
>CAXSEW010000147.1:0-8741 GCA_964236185.1 uncultured Nakamurella sp.
GAGAAGTTCGTGAATCAGGACGACCCGATCGATGTGCTCCGCAACATCGGGGTCGCCCTCTACGACGCCGCCATCGATCGGCCGTGGCTGGCCGGCTATTTCCTGCGCAACACCGGTTTTCAGCCGAACTCGCTCCGGTTGTACGAGCGGATCGGCGGTCAGGTGATGCGCCTGAGCCTGACACCGCGGCAGACGTTCCATGCGGCGTCCGCCGTGGTCGGTTTTGTCATCGGACTGGCCGCCGACATGGGCCAGGAGCTGCCGGAGGAGGTGCTCAGCGGCGAACTGAACCGCAACCAGTACATGGAACGCGTCACGTCCCAGTGGCGCGCTCTCGATCCAGCCCAGTACCCGTTCCTGAACACGATCCTCGACGAGTTCGAACATCATCAGGACGCTGAGCAGTTCCGCGCGGGGCTGGACCTGCTGCTGGACGGGTTACGCCGACAGGCGGACCGGAGCCATTCGGATCGCGGCGAGCCCGATCACTCGAGCCGGCCGAGCCGTGTTTGATCGCATCTTGCCGGTGCTCGAACCGATTTCTGGCCGGGCCGCACCTACCACCGAGCCGGTGATGATGGAGGTTTTCGCAGGTGCGCGCACTGATTTCCGCGAACACGACCTGCGCCGACTCTTGCAGCGATTCCACCTGCATTCCGTCGACCCGGCACCCGACTTCAAATCCGCAGCCCGCATCTACCGCCGGTGCCGCCAGAACGCAGTCACTCCACGAGGCCTCATCGACTGCCTCATCACAGCGGTTGCCTGGCGGAACAACGCCACCCTGCTCACCTCCGACATCGACCTGCACCGCGTCGCTGGTGTCATCGGGATCGACATGGACCCCGCCTCCCACCGATAACTTCCGGCCAGGGTGCTGAGTGCGAAAGCGTGTCAAAAACAGTGGAGACGAAGAGAATCGAACTCTCAACCCCCGCCTTGCAAATTCGGACCGGTGTGTTCGGCGACGTCCGAGACTGTCCCTGAAGTGCGCAGACAGTTCGGGGGTGATCCTGGAGGACGCTGGTTGTACGGGCCCTAGGCAACACGATTGGCAACACTTTCCCGCGGTCGTGAGTTGCGAAGCATCACCAGCACGGGGTAACGAATGGGGGCTCATCGGCGGTCAGCCCTGGGGCATGGAGGCGATTCTTTCTGCCCTTGTTCTGAGGAATGAACGCAGCCCGCTTGAGATTTCGGTGCACCGGCTCGCAAGAGTCGCTGACGAGCAGTACGCAGTCTGATGACCGGGTCCAGTCCCCACCGGGAGGACCAGGCGTCGCCGGATGGGTTGATTGTTCGCGGACGTCCGCGGTTTGCGATGACCCCCGCGTCCTTGCTGCGCAACCCGACCATCAGTTCTCATGCAGTTCGGCTGTGGTCTGTGCTGGCGTCATACACATACGGAGACCGGGCGACGGACCGGCCGTCTCGGTGGCAACTCGCGTCCGACGTTGGATGGAAGTCCGTCCGCTCGGTCGACACGTACCTAGCCGAACTGCAGCGCGCCGGGTACCTGACTATCCAGCACCAGTGGCGCGCCGACCGTGGACAGTCACGCAGCCTGTACATCCTGGAATGGGAGCCACCGGACCAGTCATCACCGACTTCCACCAGTCCAGTAGGCGGTCCCGTTTCCGCAGGTCACATCCGGGCGCAGGATCATGCACGGGGAAGCACCCCGTCAGTCGCCCCGGCCTTCCGCAAGTCCGTTTCCGCAGATCATGCCCCCGGGCAACATTTTGCACGGGGCGTCGCCCCCGATGCAATACCCGCGCAGAATCCTGCAGGACCCCCCCAGCAGAACTCTGCCCACCTAAAGATAGAAAGCACTACTAAGAAGGAACCACCACCAGCTGGGTCGGACAAGTCTGAGCGACCAGCATCGACTCGACGATCCGAGAATTTTCTGGATTCAGCGGATGCCCTAGTGCAGGTCATTCGGGTCGGCGTCCCGGACCGGCTCCACTCGCAGGTGGCGAAGTCGACACTCATAGCCCGCGCGACCGCCCTCGCCCAGGGCGGCTGGACCGACGTAGCCCTCACCAGCGCCATCACGCGTCACAACTGGGCGGGCGCAGGGCCCGGGGCGGTAGTGACCTGGCTGACGGACCTTGCTGGCGCTGTTCCGCCGCGCGTGTCAGCGCCACTTGACGACCCACGATCGGCCACGCTCCGGCTCCGCGCTCAACACGCTGCTGAGCGACTGGCGTCCGCGGCCCCGGAGTCGCGTGCCCGACAGCAGGCCAAAGAGTTAGCCGCTTCGTTGGGTAAGCGCAAGCGGCCATCCGGGCCTAAAGAAGCCGTGCAAGACCGAGGCACCCCTATCGGCGCCGTCAGCGCCTCATTCGTTCCCGTTTCTAACGGCGGGAGATCGTAATGTTCAATTCGGCACGGCGTAGCAAGTTGACCCGTCAGCGTGTTGAGCAGGAGCGACTGGAACAGGCAGAAGGCGACGAGGTCGGTGACCTATTCAATGCTCTGGCCGCACTGTTCCGCGAGCTGCCCAATGTGACGGGGCGACGGGTGGACACTTGCAAGGGGCCGAAATCTGAGTCGGGAAAGACGACCGCGATGGTGGCGATATCTTACCGGTTGTCCCAGGTCGTCACCAGTGACGTGATTCTGGTGGATGTGCATCGGGCTGATCAGACCGACTGCATCACCGAGACGATTGCATTGCCGGCGAATTGGCTGGTTCGCACCATGGTCCCGACGGTGCTTGCCGCGACGGGGTTGACCGACGACGCTGCTGATCTGGAGCAACTGCCGGAGCTGACCGCGGCGATGTTCTGCTGGCCGGATTTACTCGACCGCGCCGACCGGATCGTCACCAGTGCGGCCGGCGGCTTGTCGGAGACGGTCTTGGCCGAGCGCCGCGCACATCCGCGGGAGCTGATCGAATTCGAATATGACGTGCTCCGCGCTGGCGTCGGCGCGGAGGCGTTGGAGATGGCCGACGGGACAGGGATTTCGGTGTTGCCGCATCTGATCGGGCAGCACGCCTACCGGGCGGTGGCGGTCGGCGTGCAGCTGTTGCACCTTCGGCACAGACCGGCCGGCGCAGAGTTGCTGGCTCTTCGGGATCAAGCCGTTACCGGGCTCCTTGAGCTGCAAGAACAGCTCGCCGAACTGCACGACGTACAGCAAGAGCGTGACTCCGCCACCGAGGGCCGTACCTGTCGGCTGCTGCCGGTATGGGCACCGCAACCTCGGTTCGGCGCCTGATGCTGGGTCGGGCGCTGATTGCACCGACCAGGGTGGTCTGGATTGGGTGGGCCCGGGTGCCGTTGAACGGGGTGATGGCGTCGTGACCAGGTTCGGTGATTGGGCCGCGATGATTCTTGCCGCCGCCGGGGTGTTGGGGTGTGTGGCTGCTGTCGGCACTCTGATGGCTGGCCGGGTGGCTGGCACAGTTCGGACCGTAAAGGCGCTCCGTGTTGCCGCCGCCGGTGGGCGGCTGGGTGCCGCTTGGCCGCCGTTGAAGCAGTCGGCGCGGCCGGCGGCGGTGTTGGGCGCGGCTGCGGTGTTCCTGATGTCGGCGTGGTTGGCCGGGGATGACCTGACGGTCCGGTATCGAACCGGGCAGGTGCTGCAGTTCGGCGGCTGGCTGGAGCTGATGGCCTCGGCGGTGCTGGCTGCTTGGGGTGTCCGAGTGCTGATCGGAATCGCCCGCCGGAGCCAAGCCGAACGCGATGCCCGCCGCCGCGCCTGCGCGGCCGCCACTGTCGATCCGCAAAGCAAGGCTGTGCGATGACCGGTTGTGCTCCCGCGGCGGGGTGTCGTCGGGTTCGGTTTTCCGCCGCAGTGGCGGAGCTGGTGTGGAGGTGTTGGTTGTGATCGGTTCGCGGTTGGTGGCGATCAGCTCGTGGTTGGTGATCGCTGCGTCGACCGCCGGGATCGTGTTGTTGGTCGGGGTCGTGATCGCCGTTGCGGTGAAGACAATTTTGGTTGTTCGGTGGGCAGGCGGGGTCGCCCGCTCGGTGTTGCCCTGGCTGCGGCAGGTCGCCTGGCTGCACTTCGCTGGAGCGGCGGCGGGGTTCTCGGTGGCGTCGGCGGTGGCGCAGGACTTCGTGTCCTCCCATCACGAGCTGATGGCGGCGACGTTTTCAGCTGGTGGGGTGGTGCCGTCGTTGTCGCAGGTGTTCAGCGGCCGGGTGCTGGGGGCGGTGGTCTTGGTCGTGGCGGCCGGCGCGGCGGCGCTGGCGGTGCGGTTGTTGCGCCGCGTGATCGGCAGCACTTGGCGGCTGCTGAGAGCGCCGGTGGTTCGGTGAGCGCCGCCTGCGGTGTGGCGCAAAGGGTTTATCGAACAGCAGACGAGGAGGGCAATCGATGATGGGATTCTGGCAACAGAGCGCACTGGCGCAGCGCCGAGCGGTGTTAAAGGCAGCGTGCGACCGGTACGGCGGCGCCGGTCCGCGAGTGGTCGGCTTCGGCGGGTGGATCGGCGGGGTAGGCAAAACCACGGCGGCGGCGGCAGCGACGCAGATGTTTTCAGAGCTGCTGGCGGCGCCGGTGGATGCGTTGGACGCCAACCCGGACAAGCCGTTGCTGCGGCAGCGGTTGCTTGGCGGAACCGCACCCGGCCGGCTGCCGGAGTTGATTGACGGTCTCGACCAGATCCGCACTCCGATGGATCTGGCGCCGTTCCTGGATTCGGTGGGCCGGCTGCATCTGCTGCACAAGGACGGCGTGCACACCGACGCGATCACCCGGGACCAGTGGACAGCGGTGATCGACAAGCTCACCGGCTTCGCTCAGCTGGTTCCGGTGGACGTCGGGGTCTCGCCGGTGTCGGCGGCGGCGAAAGCGGTGCTCAGCCGCGCGGATCACTGGGTGTTCTGCCTGCGGATGGACCTGACCGTGTTCAACCAAACCTCCGAAGGCCTCGCCGAGCTCGCGGAGGCAGGGTTCGAGGACCTGATCGGCGCCTCCACCGTGGTGATCAGCACCCACGACGCGAAGCAGAAAATCACCCCCCGCCTGCAGCACGGCATCGATCAGTTCGCCGCCGGCGTGGGCCGGGTCGTCCTGGTCCCGTACGACCACGCCGCCGGCGCGGTCGGACGCATGAGCCTGTCGGATCTGAGATCGGGGACGCAGCTGGCGTTCCTGGACATGGTCGAGCACATCAGCGAAGTGTTCACCCGGCCCCGCCGCGTCGCGCAAACCACCCCGATGCAGATCCCAGCCTCGGCTTCCCATATCCCAGCCTCGGCCTCGGTTGGCGGTACCCCGCCGTCTGCTTGGGAGAGCATCGTCGAGCGTTCGTCGTTGCGGGCGGTGCCGCGGGCCGCGGCGGAAGCAGAGTCGGCGTCATGACCGGCGCCTCGCCGAAGCGGGACTGGTCAACGCCGATGTTCACCGCGGAGCAGCTCGCCGCGGAAGCGCAGGAGTATCACCGCAGCCGCCACCGGATCCGGACCGGCGCAGCCGTGGCCGCCGCGGCGGTCGCGGTGGCCGGCGCTGGGGTGTGGGTCGGTGCGCAGGTCGGACATCCCACCCCCGCGGGCGCCGCTACCACCACTATTGCGTCGACGGCGCCACCGGTGACACGGTTCGTCACCTCCGTGTCGCTGGCACCGCCGATCGTGCGGCCAGCGCGGAGCACTGTGCCGGTGACAGTCACCAAGGCCGCTGTCAGCACAGTCACGGTGACCGTCACCGCCAAGGCCCAGCCCAGCAGCGCACACGTCGCCGCAGCCGCTACCACAAAGTCCAATTCGGCCACCACGGGCAGCACGGCCGCTACACCCACCCAGACCACATCCGGGCCGACCAGGGCAACGCGATGAGGCGGCTCCGAGGTGGCCGCGCCGACGACGACGGCGCCGAACTGTACATGACACCGTTCCGCCGACCGACGGCACCAGAACCTGCGCCTGCGCCTGCTGTGCCCGACGAGGACGCCGGTGGCAGTATTTCCGGGAATCCCTCAGTGCTGACGTCAGCACCGCAACCGGTGGGGCCGCAACCGGTTGAGCCGGTTCGGCGGTGGCCGACCTTTGGTGGAGGCGGCCGGGGCGTGGCGGCCGCGGCGCCGGACTTCGCAGTGCCGCATCTGGTGCGCCCTGTGCCGAACCGATACGTGATTCCCTCGGCTTCGGACGCGGCCTCAATGGCCGCGCCATCGCCTTCGCCGGTGGTTGCTGCCGTCGCGCCGGTGGCGGTTCGGGTGCCGCGGACGTTGCCTCGAGGTTTCGCTTCCCGCACCGCCGCTGCGGTCGCCGGGTGGGCAGCCGATCCGAATGTGGTCGGTGTCCGGCCAGTGGTGTTCTCCGCCGGCGGTGGTGTCGGCGTTTCCACCGTTGTCGCCGCGGTGGGTGGGTTTTTGGCGTCGGTGTCGGTGGCGCCGGTGCTGGCTGTGGAGTCCACCCGCCGGCCCTGGTCGTCGCTGACCCGTCTGGTCACCGGCGACACCCGTGGTCTGACCGTGTCGGCGTGGCGGGAACTGCGCTCCGGCCGTGACCTGGGCTCGGCTCTGTCGATGGCGCCGGGCGGCGCGTCTGGTCTGCGGGTGCTGCACCAGGACAGCGCCGGCTTCGAGCGGGACTGGCTGACCGATGAGCTGCCCGCGTCGGCGTCGGTGGTCATCGACGGCGGTTCGCTGGACAACCCTGATTTGGTCGGGCTGCTATCCACCGGGCCGGTCGCGGTGCTGGTGGTGCGGGCCGATCCCGCCGGAGTCGATGCCGCGCTGGTCACGGTTGGGCATCTGCGGGCGTCGCTGCCCGCCGGCTTGGACGTGTTGATGGTGCTGTCCGACTGCGGCGCGTTCGGCGGAGCCACGGTGCGGGCAGCTACGAGACTCGCCGGCTCCGTCGGCGAAGTGCTGACACTCCCTAATTCGGCCGGGCTGCGGGAGCAGCCCATCCGCATCGATCGGCTCGACAAGTCGGTCACCGCGGCGATCGCCGACATCACCCACGCCGTGGTCGACCGCACCTGGCGACGCGGCAACCCCCAGTCGGCCGACCCGGCTACCGCACCTTCCGCCGGCGACGACGTCGACGGTTCGCCCCCAGCAAATCCCGCAGTGACCTATCAGAAAGAGAACTGAGATGCACACCGTCACCAGGATCATCAACGCAGCGACCGTATTTGTACAGGCCCCACCGACAACCCCCGCGCCTGCGCCGGGGCCTGGCGGGATCAGCAACCCGGGCGCCGGCACTCCGATGGACTTCAACAACATCAAGGCCGGCAACGGTGGCCTGACGAAGCTGGACATGTGGCAGACGCTGGCCAGCATCATTCTGTACGTCGGGATGGGTTTGACGTTCCTGGCGTTCCTCGCCGCCATCGCGGTCTGGGCCTTCGGATCCCGGTTCCTCGGCCAGCACGCGGTGACCTCCGCGAAGCAGGACATTCTGCGCGCCGGGGCGGGTGCGGTGCTGCTCACCGCGGCTGGTGGGCTGTTCACCTGGCTCACCAACTAACACACCAACGGAAGTAGGCGCACGTCATGGCGTACACACCTGTGAACGGAAACCGCAACGGCCGGGTCTTGCTGACACTGCTGCTCGCTGCGATTGTTGCGGTGGCCGCAGTGTTCGGCGGCTACCTCTGGGGCCACCACACCGCCGCCGCGGCCGCCCAGACCGCGACGAACGTCGATGGTTCGGCGGTCAGCGTCGCGGTGCCCACAGTCCAGGCCGGGCCCGCCCGGATCGTCGGGGGCATCCCGTCCGGGTTCAGCCATGACCGCAACGGCGCCATCGCCGCCGGCATCGGATTCCTGCAGGCCGTCGCATCCAGCGACGGCGGACTGTCCAGCCCGAGTGCGGTGCAGACTCGAATGACAGCGGCGAACCCATCCGCGACAGTGATTAAGAGGATCAACGGTAACGGCACCAGCAACTCCGCACCGTTGCCGGCCGGAATCGTCGAAGGCTTCAACGCGGCGCCGATCGCCGTGAAGGTTCTTGCTGTTAATGCCGCTTCGGCCCAGTTGTCATTCTGGTCTTGCTTCTCGGGCGGCGTCTCAAACGCTTCCGGTCAGCCGATCAACGCCACATCCGACTGCAACCTGGAGGATGTCGCATTGTCCTGGGAGAAGAGCGATTGGAAGGTCGCGGATTATCACTTCACCAACGGCGGGAAACAGTCTGTGTTCGAATTGACCCGCTCGAATGGCTATCAAGTACTGGTCGGGTCCTACACGGTTTTGACGGTGAGTCAGCCATGAGCGGGTACCGCCGAACCGCGGTGCGAATCGTCGGCGTTTTTGGGTTGATGCTTGCGTTGCTGGTCGGCTTGACCGGCGGTGTCGGGGTGGCCGCGGCTGATACGCCCAAGGTGCCCGCGGTATCGAAGGATGCGTCCGCGATCGCGGATTGGCCGTTGCCGTTGCAGCAGCTGGTCGTCGGGACGGCGGCGTTCCAACAGGGCCCCTGGTACACCGACCCTGGTTGTAAGGATCACGGCGGGAATGTGGGCATCTACATCAACACCTACATGGCCCAAGAGCGGGAGTTCATGCTGCAGTTGGCCAAGAGCACCGAGTCGGGCAACGCGGATGCAAAGGCGTTCATTGACGCCGCGGGCGGGACCGACAAGTTCCAGACGTGGCCCGGTGACGATCCCCGAGTGAAGAGCTTCCAGATGCCGTTCGTCGGTGCTTGCGCCGACAAATTGGTGCAGTGGGGGGTGCCGGACTCGACGTCGGTGTGGGGGTTCAACTGGACTGCGGCACCGGACGCGACATCGGCGAAGGCAATGCAGGACGCCGCCACGTCTAT
>CAXSEW010000148.1:0-8722 GCA_964236185.1 uncultured Nakamurella sp.
CAACTACGTGCTGTTCGCGATTCTGCTGGCGTGCAACGGCATCGGCTCCGGCCTCGTTGCCGCACCGAACGCCGCCGCGATCATGAATGCCGTCCCGGCAGCCGAGCGGGGCGCCGCTTCCGGCGTCCGGGCAACCGGCATGAACGCGGGCATGGTGCTGTCGATGGGCGGCTTCTTCACGTTGATGGCGCTCGGGTTGGCCAGCCGGCTACCCACTTCGATGCAGAACGGGTTGACCGCACTGG
Source organism: uncultured Nakamurella sp. (assembly GCA_964236185.1). Taxonomy (GTDB): domain Bacteria; phylum Actinomycetota; class Actinomycetes; order Mycobacteriales; family Nakamurellaceae; genus Nakamurella. The sequence continues at coordinate 246 of CAXSEW010000148.1, forward strand.
GCGTCAACCCGGCTGCCGCCCATACCATTTCGACGACGCCGCCGGTCGGCACGCTGTTCGCCGCGTTCCTCGGCGACAACCCCATCACTGCGCTGATGACCGCCGTCGACCCGGCCCAGCTGCGCGCCGGCGGCGGCGTCGATGTCGCCACCCTGACCGGGCGGACCTTTTTCCCGCATCTCATCGCGGATGCTTTCCACCACGGTCTGGTGGTCGCCTTCAGCGCGTCCATCGGCCTGTTGGCCATCGCCATCGTGGCATCGGCCATGCGCGGCAAGAAGTATGTGCACGCAGAGGAACATCGGGAACCGCACCGGAGCATGTTGCAGGCAACGATCCGCGAGGCCGCCGCAGTTGACTCCCCGAACGTTCCCGGCGCGGACCTCGCCTATCAGCAGGCTCTCGACGAGCAGCCGTCGGCCAGCCGGTAGAGCCCTCGTCCGGCTCGCTCACTTGGACGTCAGCAGCTTGAGCACCGCCTTCTCCACCGGCGGCGAGGACGCAAGCATGGTGAGCGTCGTCCCCACCGCCTTCTCGTCGGTGATGTTCGGAAGTTCGGCGCGCAGGCTGCGCATCGCCCGCTCGACCGCGGGGGTGATCCGCTGGTTGCGTTCGAAGGCGTCGATCACCCGCGGGTCGATGTAGGACGCCCGGCATACGGTGGGAGTGTTGCCCAGCTGTTGTGACACCGCCACCACCGCCTGCCGTTCCGCCTTGGCGACCGCGGTCTTCGATGTGAGTTCGGCCGGTACCTGGGTCAACGCCACCGCAGCCATCGTGGTGCCGTGCCAGGTACGGAAGTCCTTGGCGGAGATGTTCTGCCCGGTCACCTCTTTCAGGTAGGTGTTGATGTCGGAGCCGGTGATGTGGTGCCAGCTGCGGCCTTCCCGGTAGGCCAGCAACTCGGGAACGTCGATGTCGCCGCGGCGGCGCAGCAGGCCCGACACCGCATCCAGCAGCTGCGCATCGCCGATCCGCTCCACCCGGTGCAGCCCGGATTTGGCGGTGTAGTCGAAGACCAGCTCACGCCGCTCCCGGCGGACGTGCTCGCGCCGCAGCGTCGCCAAACCGAAGCTGCCGTTGGTCTCCGCATACACCTCGCCGCCGATGCGGAAGTGGCCGCGGTCGAGCAGCCGGAAAGCAGTGGCCAGTACCCGGTCCTTCGAATAGCCTTGTTCCGCAAGGTGTTCGGCGACCCGCATCCGGGCACGCGGCAACGCGGCACCGAAACCCACGACCCGTTCAAACTTCTGGGTATGCCGTCGGGTCGACCAGTCGAGGTGGTACTGGTACTGCTTGCGACCGGCCGCGTCTACGCCGATCGCCTGGATGTGACCGTTGACGTGCGGCGAGATCCACACGTGCTGCCAGGCCGGCGGTATCACCAATGCATTGATGCGGCTGATCACCTCGACATCGGTGATGCGGTTGCCGGCGCCGTCGCCGTACTCCCAACCGCGCCCCCGGCGCCGGCGGGTGTAACCGGGTCCGCTGGTGTTGGAACGTCGAAGCCTGGTCATTAATAAACCTTTCCACCTGGGCCGGGGCGCCAAACACCGCGTCGGCCGGCGAGCTGGTCGGCGCTAGTCGCCGATCCGCGAGATCATCGTGTTGCTGAACAGGTACCGGTATCCGGCCGCGAGCAGTGCCTGGTCATGACGTGGACTGCAGCCCCACGGCGATCCGAACAGCCAGCTGAACCCGGCGGCGGACTGTCCGGTGATTGCGTCCATCCTGCGTTTGGGCTCGACCACTTCCCGGAACAGGTCGTCGTCGGTGACCACGTCGGCGATGCCTTCGTGAGAGGCGGTGTGCGGGAACACCACGTGGCGGGTGGACAGTTCCGCGACCTCGTCCCACGTCATCGCCAGCCGCCCGCCGTTCTTCTCCTCGTCGGCCAGCTCGATCCAGTGCGACCGGGCGAACAGCTCCTGTTCGGGCACCGGACACTCGACGAAACCGGTGCAGACGGCGAACCAGCCGGTGATGTCCAGTTCCTGGCACACCGTCGCGGCGACGTCGTAGCTGTTCCGGTAGCCCTCGTAGAAGACCGGCAGGAACCCGGGCTCGTCGGTGCTCCAGCTGCCGGTGTCGAAGAACCGGTCGAGTTCGGCCAGGTCGACGGAGGCGAACGCCGCGCCGAACCGGCCCAGCTCCCGGCGCAGCGCGAGCCGGCCGGAGGCAGGGGTGTTGTGGTAGTTGACCACCCGCAGGTAACGGCCGCCGGCAAAAAGATCGCGGTGTCCGGCCCAGTGCAGCTTGCTCATGGCGCGGCGATCCGATCGAAGTCTTCATACGCCGCCACCGTCAGCACGCTGCCGATGACGCCCATGTCGGTCTCCCGCTGGGACGGCGCCAGGACTGCACGGTAATGATCGATCCGGGCGAGCACGGCCGCGTGTCGGGGCTCGTCGGTGGCGGCGGCGAGCACAGCCCCGGCACCCCGCTCGTCGGCGAGTCCGATCAGCATCGGGATGCCCTCCATGTGCAGCGCGCGGTCCTGCGACTCGCGGAGGGTCTGCAATTCGACGCTGGGTCGTTCGTCACGCTCGGTAGCCACGCGAAATTCCTTTCCGGCCATGGTCAGGACGGCCGTTCGATGCCCCAGGACTGTGCTGCGGTGGGGGGAAGTGCCTCAACAGAGGACGACCTCGACGCCCAGCGATCGCAGCGACTGGACGCGGTGCGGGTCGGTGGCGCTGTCGGTGACCACGCAGTCGAGGGCCTGCGGGGGGACCAACCGGACCGGACCCGACCGGCCGAACTTGCTGTGGTCGGCTACCACCACGACCGCGGCAGCACTGGCCAGCAGCACCCTGTCGGTCGCCGCCTGCTCCGCCGGCGATACGTACAGGCCGTGCTCGGCGTCGATGCCGAACGCGCCGTAGACGGCCACCTCGACGTGGAACTCGGCCAGGGTCCGCTCTGCCATGAGGCCGAGCAGCATCTGCCCGCGACGGAGGATGCCGCCGAGCACCACCACGGTGACCTCGGGGTAGGAGCTCAGCGGACCGGCGATGTTCAGCGCGTTGGTCAGCACCGTCAACTGCTTCTTCTCGGCCAGGAACGGCAGCATCGCCTCGGTCGTCGTTCCAGCACTGATCAACACGGTCGACCCGTCGGAGATGCGCTGGGCGGCGGCCGCGCCGATGCGCCTCTTCTCGGGCCCGCGGGCGACGACCCGCCACGGTTCCGATCGCTGCGGATCGGTCACGCTGGCCCCGCCGCGGACCCGGGTGAGCAGGTGTCGCCCGGACAGCTCGGCGAGATCCCGGCGCACGGTCGACGGGCTGACCCCCAGGGCTTGCGCCAGGTCCGCCACATTGCCCGAGCCGTGCACCTGGATGTGGTGCAACATCAACTGCTGACGCTCGACCTCCAGCATCGCTCAGTCCCCCTGTTCGCGGACCTGCGTCATCATTTGATTCCGGTCCGGGCCAGTCCTTGGACGAAATACCGCTGGAAGGACACGAAGAGGATCACCATCGGCGTGATCGCCAGCAGCGTCACCGCCATGATGGCGCCGTAGTTGGAGGTGTACTGGCCTTTCAGATCGGTCAAGATGCCCAGCGGCAGGGTGAATGCCTGCTGATTGGAGAAAAGCGCGATCAGCGGCCAGGCCAGTGCATTCCACTCGTTCATGAACGACAGCAGTACCAGCACCGCGATGAGCGGCTTCGACAACGGCATGACGATCGACCCGAAGGTCCGGAGCGGTCCGGCTCCGTCCACCCGCGCTGCCTCGAGCAGCTCGTCCGGAATGGCCAGGAAGAATTGCCGGGCCAGGAAGATGCCGAACACCGCGGCACTTTCCACCAGGATCACCGACCAGATGCTGCCGTACAGGCCGAGCTGGATGGACAGCGTGAACTGCGGAACCATCACCGCCTGAATCGGGATCATCATGGTGGACAACAGGATCAGGAACATCGCATTCCGCCCGCGGAACGGCAGCTTGGCGAAGGCATAGCCCGCCAACAGATTGACCACCACGGTGATGAGCGTGGTGAGCAGGGTGATGACGGCCGAGTTCTTGAACCACGTCCAGACCGGGAAGAGCTGGAAGGGATCCCGGAAGTTGTCCAGCGTCGGGTGCTGCGGAAACAGGTGCAGTCCGGGTTCGTACAGATCCTCCCGGGTGGAGAAGGCCGTCACCAACATCCAGTAGATCGGGAAGAACATGATGATGGTGATCACGATGGCGAGGGCCATCCGGAGGCCGAACAGGCGCCCGCGTTTGGCCCGGCGCTGCGCCTTGCTGCGCTGCTGCGGGGTGACCTCGACCGGCCGCGGCATCGTACTGATCGCCACTTTCGATTCCCTCCTTGATTGCTGTGGCAGGACGGGTGCGGTGAAGCGAAGTCAGCCGACCTGGTCACGGGTCTTGTTGGCCCGCCATTGAACGATGGTGATCACCAGGGTGATCAGGTAGATCACGACGCCGATGGTGGCCGCATACCCCAATTCACCGGAGCCGTGCTCGTCGAAGCCGGTCCGGTAGGCGTAGGTCACCAACGTGGTGGTCGAATATTCCGGCCCGCCGGCCGTCATGGCGAAGACGGTGTCGAAGATCTGGAACGAGTAGATCAAATTCATGATCAGTAGGAAGAACGTCGACGGCCCCAGTAGCGGAAAGGTCACCCGGCGGAACTTCTGCCACCCGGTAGCGCCGTCGATCGACGCCGCCTCCAACACATCCTGGCCGACGCCCTGCAGACCGGCCAGATAGATCAGCATGTCGAAACCGACTCGCTGCCACAGCGTCATCAGGATGACGGAGAACATCGCCCAGCCGCCGCTGGACTGCCACGCCGGTCCATCGATACCGAAGACCGCCAGCAGGTTGTTGATGAACCCGTTGTACTGGTCGAACAGCCAGGCGCCGAGCACCCCGGTGGCCACACCGGAGATCACCAGCGGCAGGAAGATGATCGACCGGTAGAGAGTGCGTCCGGGTAGCAGGCCGTTGAGCAGCGCCGCGATGCCCAGTCCGAGCGCCATGCCCACCGGCACCGTGCACACGGTGAACAGCACCGTGTTCCACAGGCTCTCCCAGAAGACCGGGTCTACGGCCAAATCCAGGTAGTTGTTGATACCCAGGAACACCGGCGTGCCCAGCGACTCCCGCTTCTGGAAGCTGATGATGATCGCCAGCACCAGCGGGATGATCAGGAAGACACCGACCAGCACCAGGTTCGGTACCAAGAAGGTCCAGCCGACGAGGCTCGCCCCCCGCCGGCGCGAGGCCACCGTAGGCGCAGGCGACATGATTGCAGCGCCCGCGGCCCCGTCGGCGACCGGGATGACGCTACCGGGCCTGACCACTGATCCGCCTCACGATCCCACTGCCGATGTCATGAGCCCAGTGCTCCTGTCACGAGCCCAGCGCCTTGCTCACGCCGGATGCGATGCCCGACAGCGTGTCCGACGTGGACTTACCGTGGAAGGCGAGCTCCAGCTGGTCCTGCAGGACGGTGTTGATGGTTGCGAAGCTCGGTACCGTCGATTCCTTGACGATGGTGTCCGAAATGGTGGACGCCTGCTCGGCGCAGATCTTCACCACGTCGGGCCGGAAGACATATTTCAGGTCGGCACTGGCCAGCGTCTTGAGGGTGGGCAGCTCGATGGCCTGCTCGCAGAAGTACTTCATCATGTCCTCGCTCACCAGGAACTTGAGGAACGCTGCGGCCAGCTCCGGATTCTTGGTGTCCTTGCGCGCCACGATCGCGTTGCCGCCGAGATCCGAGGCTGCCGCCTTGTTCTGCGGCATGAAGGTGGCACCCCATTCACCCTTGTACCCGGCCTTCGGGTCGGCGATCGAGGGCACCAGGAAATCACCGATGAAAGACATCGGAACCACCTGCGACAGGAAGAAGTTGTCGGAGTACTGGCTGGTCTTGATGGTGTTGCTGTCCGGCGTCCATTTGTTGGTGAAGAAGCTCTTCGTGTAGTCCATCGCCGTGGTGGCAGCCGCCGACGGCAGCGCCACCTTCTTCAGGTCGGGCGTGAGCAACGTGCCACCGGCCTGGTAGAGCCAGGACAGCCAGCGGAACGCTCCTGCCTGCGTCCAGTCGTAGGCGAACGGGAACTTCTTGGCCGGCAGCGATGCCCGCAACTTGGTGGCGACGGCGGAGAACTCTTCCCAGGTCCACGCGTCGGCCAGCGTGGTCGGCACCGAGGTGATGCCCGCGGTGGTGAACGCGTCCTTGCTGTAGATCACGCAGGTGGTGTCCGTCTGGTGCGGTACGCCATAGGGTTTGCCACCGAACTTGATGCCCTCCCACAGCGCCGGCAGAAAGGCATCGATCTCGGACTGATCAAAATAGGGCGTGAGGTCCAGCAGCACACCCTTGCCGCTGTACTTGCCGATGGTGGTGTAGTCGACCCGGAAGACATCAGGAGCGTTGCCGGCCTGGATACCCCGGTCGATACCAGAGAAGAACCCGTCGTAGGGCACGACTTTCAAGTTGATCGTGGTGCCCGGGTTCGCCTTCTCGAACTCCTGCTTGACGTAGGTGAATCCTTTCGTTTCGCCGGGGCTGCCTCCCCAGAAGGAGAACGTGAGATCACCCTTGACCGGCGCCCTGCTGGACGGCGCCGAACTCCCGCTCAGCGACGAGCTGCCACCCGATGCCGGCGCCACGGCGCCGCCGCTCGAGCTGCCCCCGCTTGACGTACTCGGCGCAGCCGCGGACGGCGTGTCCGCCGAGTTGGAGTGCACCGACGAACACGCGGTGAGACCCGCCAGGGCCGCGGCCCCGGCCGACGCGGTGAGGAAATGACGGCGATTCACAACCATTGGTTCTCCTGCTCGGCAGCACTGCACGGACCACTGTTGACGCCACCACACCATCAGACGTCATCTTCGTCAAGACTGAGCAGCGCGCTGACCAAAGCTGCATAGTTGTGACCAGTCCTGACCGATTCAGGAGCAGGTCAAACATGACTGTCACAACGGATGTTCAGCAATCCCATGTCTCTCACCGCGGGTCCACGTCCAGTGTGCAGAAGGTTGCACCCGGGCGGTGCTGCGACGACCGGGCCGCCGCCGGCCGAGGGCGGCAGGCGATACTGACCACATGCCCATCGTGGTCGTCACCGCCGAGCGCCTCCCGGACGAGTCCACCGAGATCAGGGCGGCATCAAGCCTGGCCACGGCCGTCGCCGACTCACTGGAGTCGTCGGCCAGGAACCCGTGCGGCCGTGGCCGGTGGTGGTGATCGACGGGCGCGAGCTGGGCAATCGCCCGGCCGCCGCGGCGGTCAAGACTGTGTCGTCGTTGTGGAGCGTTGCGCCGGAGAAGGTCTGGGTGCAGTGGGTCGAACCCGATCCACCGAGCTGAGGTGCGCCACCTGAACGGCGAGAAAAGCCGGTTCGACCGGCAGCCAGCCGACCTGTTGATCGTCGGCGGCGACATGGTGCGCTCAGCCGGGTCCGGCCCGGCCGTACCCGCTGACATCGCCGTGCGCAACGGGGTCATCGCGGCCGTCGGCGCGGCGGCCCGCGAATTCCGGAGCCGCACCACCGAGGTGCTCGACGTCACCGGCGCGACCGTCGTTCCGGGTCTGGTGGACGGTCATTCGCACCCGGTGATGGGACTGGACCTCATCGGCAGCGTCGATCTGTCCACGTGCGGGACCCTGGCCGAGGTCGCCGATCTGCTGGCCGCGCACGCCGGCGCAGCGCCTGCCGGATCGTTCCTGGTCGGTGCGGGGCTCGATCCCAACGTCTTCAGCGCCCGGCAGCCCGACAACACGGCGATCGGCCGGGCTGTCGATCAGCGTCCCGCGCTGGTGCACCTGTTCGACGGCCACGCCGCCATCGCCACCGACGCAGCACTCACCGCCGCCGGCATCACCGGCAGCAGGGTGTTGCCCGGCGGCGCCACTGTCGCTGTCGACGACGCCGGCAGGCCGACCGGGCTGTTGCTGGAGGAGGCCGCGATCGAGCTGGTGGCCCGATCGATTCCGCTGCAGCCGTTCGACATCCGACGGCAGGGTCTGCGAGACCTGTTGCTGGACATGGCCTCCACCGGGCTGACCGGCGCGCACGTGATGGACGCCAAGGGTGACGCGACGGCGCTGTTCGGCGCATTGGACGAGCGGGACGAGTTGCCACTGCGACTGCGGGTGGCGCCGTGGTGCCGACCCGGCGACAACGTCGACGAGCTCATCGCGCAGCAGCGGGCGGGCGGCCGGATGTGGCGCATCGACGGCGTGAAGATGTTCCTGGACGGCACCATCGACGGCGGAACGGCGTGGCTGTCGTCGCCGGACACGCTCGGCGGTTCCACCGCACCGGGTTGGCACCCGGAGGAATTTCGGGACCGCCTGACGACGTTCGACCGGGCCGGCGTTCCGGTGGCCGTGCATGCGATCGGCGACCGGGCAGTGGAATGCGTTCTGGACACCATTGCCTCCCTCGGAGACCGCACCGACGGGCCGCGACACCGGATCGAGCACGCAGAGACGATGACC